>CAZXRT010000109.1:6383-7048 GCA_964642535.1 uncultured Methanospirillum sp. | reverse complement strand
ATCATTGCGGTGACAAGAACTCCGTTTCCAATATCAATTATTACTTCTGCGTTGACCGGTCCTTTTGTGATCGATTTGATCGTTCCTTTTAACGCATTCCTTGCACTGATTTTCATGTCTTCCACCTCTTCCTGCAGACATGCAGGTAGCCTCTTATCAGTTCAATAATATATGTGTGTATGGTTCTCAAGTATCTCCTTTTTAATTAGTTCGGGGTGGGTTACCATTATCCATACAGGATAGGCATTCCACAATATCATGCAGGGATAATGGGGAAATAGAGTAATATTACATGATGAGAGTCTTTGTGGTATCATGATACCATGTGGTGTTAGCCAGAGTATGTTGATTCATTAAATAGGTAAAAGTATTTTTATCAATAATTGCATACACTTGTATACTGAATGATGGTTTTTCCAGGAACAACATCCGATCCAGGATCCATGGGGAAGGATTGGACGCAACTCAACATCCCGTGCCCGTCACGGGAACTCGTCTCATCATGCACTCCTGCTTCCCCCTTCCGGAAACCCTCTTCGGTATCTTTTATCATGGTGGACTTCGCAGGAGAACTGAGAAATCTGCTCGCATTTAATTGAATCATGCCTTCTGATGTACGGAAATCCAGGTATTCTACAGGGATATGATATCATGAGCGTAAAAAA
>CAZXRT010000109.1:0-6373 GCA_964642535.1 uncultured Methanospirillum sp. | reverse complement strand
TCGGTATCTTTTCATCATGATCAGATCTGACAGAGGATTTCTGAAATAGTTGATAATCCGGGGTATTCTGTCATACGATGATTTGTCGGCCGGTATGTTGCATTTACCGTGATATCATGAGTATTAACCTGATAGCGCCTGATACCTGCCAGTCGCCGGTATTCATCATAACCGGAGATCCGGGAGAAGGAAAGACCAGTTTTCTGATTGATTTGGTAGCCAACCTGAAACGAGGCGACCTGCGGATTTGTGGGTTTGTTGCACCCGGCTATTTCAGGGAAGGGGTCAGGTCAGGATTCTCTCTGACCGATCTTGAGACCGGAGCCACGGAGGAACTCTGTTCTTCCATCCCTTCACCAGGCAGTGAACAACACGGTCGGTTTTACTTTCACAAGGCCGGACTACAATTCGGGTTCCGGGCCCTTATTCCTGCCCTGGTACCTGGTAATGCTGACCTGGCCGTCATCGACGAGGTGGGATGGTTTGAACTGAACGGTTCTGTCTGGTCTGCCTGTCTCGATGCTCTTTTTAGCATATCTCATCCTCCGATGATATGGACCGTGAGAAGAACCCTGATAGATGAGGTTATCAGGCATTGGGAAATTCAACGGCCGGTGGTGATCGATCCTGCATCGGTCTGCCGGAAATCAATAATATGTGATATAAAGTTAGAGATTCAAAAATACCGCAATTTTTACGTCTGAACATGTCCCGATGTATCCAGTATAACTGAATGGATGGCCGGGTTTCTCATCATAGAAACCACTGTTAGAAAAAAAAGGGTCCGGGATTTCAGACCGGGCTGAAATTGTAATCTTTCAATACTGCTTTTCCCTCATCTGATGTGAGAAGGGCAATGTATTCACTGGCAAGGTCAGCATTTGCAGCTTCGGAGAGAATTCCTGCTTTATATGATGCTACGACATTAAGGTCCTCGGGAAGGTCGATTATCGTTATCTTCTCTCCAAGTTCCCTGCTAACGTCAGAGTAGTAGGTGATACCCACATCTGCCTCTCCCAGTGCGACCTTGGTGGTTGCACCAGCGACGTTTGCCTCTTCAGAGATGACATTGGCTTTGAAGGCTTCAACAAATTCCTGTCCGTATTCTGTGTCATTTGCTGCTTTGTTCAGCATCTGGTCGGTATATTTCCTCACCGGGACTTCTGCAGTTTCACTGACGATCATTACTCCTTCTTTTGCCAGGTCGGCAAGACCAGTGATCTGCGCTGGATTGTCAACCGGGACGATGATGGCAAGTTTGTTGGTTGCGTACAGGGTGACGCTGTCATTAACAATCAGACCTTCTTTCTCCAGGTTGTCCATGTTTTTGGTACTTGCCGGAAGGAAGAGATCCGGACGGGCTCCTTCCTTAATCTGGGTTTCAAGTGTTGCTGAACTTTCAAGGTTGTTGGTAACTGTTACTCCGGGATGAGCGGCCTCGAAGATCGGTTTCAGATCTCCGACAACCCCGGTCAGGGATGCTGCAGCAAAGACGGTGAGTTCTGTAGCGTCTGATTCTGCTCCCGATACGCAGCCAAACTGTGCTGCAAGCATGAGCAGGACCAGTCCGGTCGCAAGATATGGAATAATTCTCTTCATTGATACACTCCTAATATGCAGAACTATATCGGTGTTCTCTGTAAATAAACCTAAACAATTAATTATATTTAATTAACTTGCGGTTTTCAGACTCCGAATCCTGAATCTGTGTAATCTGGCTGGAGATGTGTGGTGTCATCAGGACAAGGGAGGAGGGGAGAATCGGGTGTGAGAGAGATATTATCGCATGTGTATAGAGGTATCCCACCAGATCTTTGCACTCCGGTGCCCTTCTTCACACAGGAACCTGCCATCAGGGCATTGCTCCATCCGCTCCCGGTAATAGCCGGTGACTAGCTGTATCTGCCACTCCTCTGTACAATCAAGTCTTCCTGCCATATGCCTGACTGCCTGATCCACGGTCTCAAATATACGGGGAGGTGCCGGGTTTTGTACCTCGATATGGGCATAGATGCCCATCTCATACAGGACATTCCAGAGACAGTCAGCCAGTGGAGATGAATAATACTCCCGGTGATGGAGCAGGGGCCAGAGGTCCCGCATCACACCTGCCCAGGACGGGGGAGTGAGGAACCAGAACAGGTATACCCTGCCTGATGTAACGTCCTGGATTTTTCTGATGGCATCCACAATATCAACCATTGTCAGGGAGTATGAGGCAATCGTCACGTCATAGGGTGCGTGCAGGTCGTTTTGTGATATATCCTCCCATCGGCGGGTAATAATGGTGATTGGCGGAGCATCTTCGCTCTCACGATATTGCTGCAGGGCCGCACACATCAGGGGTGACTGCTCAACAGCGGTGACATCACATCCCATCTTTGCAAGCGGGACCGCGAGCGAACCTGCCCCGGCACCGATGTCCAGAACCCGGGCATGAGAAGGGATGATCATCGTCTTCAGCTGATCGTCGATTACCCTGCCATACGACCCCCTGGTGTTTTCAAGATATCTTCTGACATTATCAGGGTCCATCCAGAATTCCCCCTCGTGAGTTGTGTTCACCGACTCGAGATGTCGCTTCTTCTGGATTGCCCATCGGGCAGCCCATGACTGGTTATCTCCTAAAGCAGGAAGGCAATCAGGCTTTGTCTCCATACAATCCTCAAAAATCCGGGTGAAGTGTTTAGTCTGATCATGAATAAATCCGGTATCTGGATCGGACTTTTCGATGATTTGCTGACATGCACTCTGCCGGTCTCAGGATGGGGGACGAAGATGATGGTGATGACCTGGCCCCCGGTTCAGGACCCGAGAATTCATGAACTCATACGGCAGAAGATCTGGGAGATGGAGGTAGTATCGATCAGGAATAGTACTCTTCTCCCGGATGGGAGGATAAAGAAAGAGTACCGGCTGTCAAGTCCGGTCACTGATGATATTCTTGCTGTTATCTCAAAAGGGGGATTCATCAAAACCGGGTATCAGTACCTTTCGCCGACCTATTCCATCATGAAACCTGATGGCTTTGAAATCAGCGGAATCTGCGAAAGTCCGATTATCACGGTCATCTCCCCCCCGTCTCTCTCGGCAGGAATTGAGGAGTATCTGATCAGCTTTATCTCAACGATTCCTGATTCAGAAAAGCCTGAATCTTCATTATCCGTGATGATCCAGTCCCTGAAATCTTCCCCGTATCTCCATTTCTTTACACGGCGTTAACTTGTGATAATTAAATTAAGTTAACTTAATAGAAAATCGACACATTTTTCTAACATATTCATCTCATCAGTACACGGGTCTTCATTGACCTGTGTGGGTTATTCATTATGAGACTGAATTATCAGGTCGCTTTATGTATTCTGCTGGCATCTCTCCTGGTACTGCCGGCAGGTGTGCTTGCAGAGAGTAGGACCATCACCGATATCGCAGGTAATGTCATTGAGATCCCTGCCGAAGTGAACCGGATTGTCACCATCGATCCCTTCACCAGCCAGTTTTTCTACGTCATCGGTGCGGATGACAAGCTGGTTGCAACCTGTATCGGACCGGCAAACCGTGATCTGGTGAATGCAACCGAGAAACATCTGGGCTCTCTTCCATCAGCAGGATGTAAAACAAACATCAATATTGAACAGCTTCTCTCCTTCAAACCTGACCTGGTCATCTCCGATGCGCTGTATACGCAGGTGAACGAGGATATCACCAATGCAGGAATTCCCGTAGCGCTGGTTGATGTGGAGCTTCCCGAGAACCTGATCAAAAGCTACGAGATGATCGGAAGCATCGTTGGAAAAGAGAAAGAGGCTGCTGATTTTATTTCCTATTATCAGGAAAAGATGGATCAGATCAGGAAAACGACAGATCAGATCCCTGATGATGAACGGGTCCGGATCTATTTCGGACAGCGGGAACCTCTCTCCACCCTTGGTGATGATTGGTACGAAGCCCAGGCAGCAGCCATCGCAGGAGGAGACAATGTTGCTGAAGGAATATCTGGCGGGGACAAGAAAGTCACCATTGATCAGATCTACACATGGAATCCTGATATGATCATTCTCCTTCCGTACAACTCCATGAGTGTGTCTGAACTTCTTGAGGACCCTGCCTGGGAATCCCTTCCGGCGGTTCAGAACAAACAGGTATACCGGATGCCCAAGTATCTCATGTCCTGGGAGCTTCCTGTTCCCGAGACTATCCTGGGGACGATGTGGCTCCAGAGCACATTCTATCCGGAGACGGTGAATTTTAACCTGAAGGATGAAATTGCAGCATTTTACAAAAAATTCTACCGTATTGATCTGAGTTCTGAAGATGTTGATGCACTCCTCATGGATCAGACCCCGGTTGTGCTGAACAAACCTTCAACATCATAATTTTTCTCATCTTTAGGTTTTCATGAAGTGTCATATCTGCGGTCATCACTGCCTTATCCCTGAAGGGGGTGTGGGAAGGTGCAGGATGCAGACCTGCTCCGAGGGGGCAGTCACAGAACGGTATCCTGACCGGTACCTGGCAATCTGGCCTGGTGCGATAGAGACGGTTCCTTTCCTGCATGTTACTCCGGGTGCACGCTACCTCCTCCTTTCAACGCTCGGGTGTAACCTTTCCTGCCCCGGATGTGTCTCTCACATCCTGATCGAGCATCAGGATGCACTCTCTGAGGCAATGACACCAGTCAGCCCTGAAATGGTTATCAGTAAGGTCCGGGACCATTCCTGTGAAGGAGTGATCTTCTGTCTGAATGAGCCGTCAGTCTCTCCTCAAACCGTCTTAAGAACGGCAGATCATATCAGGAAGGCTGGTCTGAAAGTCGGATGTGCGACAAATGGATGCATGAGCCTGGAGGTGTTATCCCAATTCCTTGAATGTATGGATTTCGTGAATATCGGTCTGAAGGGTTATTCGGATCAGGCATATCTCGCATGTCAGGCCCCTTGCGGCACGTCAGATGTGTACCGGACCATCCGGAAGGTTCATGAACAGAATGTCCATCTTGAAGCCTCCGTGGTGTACCATCATGGGGCTGATGATGATGTCATCCGGCTGGCAGAGGCGCTTTCGCGGGTTTCACCTTCTATTCCACTGCATATTATGAGATTCATTCCGTTTGCAGGTGCTGATGCAACCCTGGAACCCTCACCAGATGAAGCAGAGTTCCTTGTGCACCGGTGCAGAGAGTATCTCCCCTGGGTCTACCTCTTTAATACACCGGCGACGGATCATCTCATCACCATCTGTCCGGATTGCAAAAAAGTGCTTATTGAACGTTCATTCTATGGACCCATGGGTGCCCGGCTCAGTGGAAAAACACCCTCTGCAACCTGTGATTGTGGCTGCAGTGTACCTGTTGTGGGTTCATTTCATGGATGGCAGGGATGTGAACCACGGTTTCGGGGCGGATACCGGACATCAGTTGCCCTTGATTCAGTTACCGGCACCCTGCAAAGCCTGGGTATTACTAATGAAAAGGTGACTGGCAGGGTTCTTGTCCAGGTCCTCTCCGGAAATCTTCTCGAGGACCTGCAGGTGTATTACTCAACTCCCGAAGGATATATTGAATATATCCGGATGCTTTCGTCATTAGCCGGTATTGACGACCTTGTCAGCCCCCTGATCCGGTTTTATGAAGACAGGCTGGAAAATATCAGGAAATGTGTTGCCGGTCTTTTCCGCCCGCGGGTGTTTTGTGCCCTCTCTCATCCTCTTCTCCCTTCATATCCGGATAAGATGGAAGTAGCTCTTGCAGACCGGGCTGGCGGTGATGTGCTGAATCGGAAGATATCACATACCGAAGACCAGTCATCGTCTTTCTCCCGGGAAGAGTTCATCAGCATCAGTCCTGAGGTGATCATCTGCACCGGTATGGGCAAATTCCGGCTGGAAGATTTCGTACAGATCTGTCAGGACCTGGATATCACTGCTCCTGCGCTTGAAAACGGGCGGGTATATGGGTTTTTACCAGGGCATTCCCTAACCGGACTCCAATGGATAATCTCTCTGGAATACCTGGCAGAAATTTTGCATCCCGAGGTAATTACGATAGATTGGAGGCGGGATGCTGCGATTCTGGAAGATATTATTTCACAGTTACATCGTGAAGTTTCAGCACGAAGATCAGTGAAGGGAAGCGAGGAGAACTGATCAGTTCAGATCTCCTATTCCACTGCGATCATCACTTCACTTGATTTTATCACAGCATAGGCAACGCGTCCTTCCTTTAGTTGCAGGTTATCGACCGCATGGGATGTGATGATCGATGTGATGAGATTGCCATTGCCGATATCCATTACTACCTCTGCATTCACCGGACCTTTTGTAATTGATGTAATCGTTCCTTTGATACAATTTCTGGCGCTGATACGCATGGATT
>CAZXRT010000108.1:0-7070 GCA_964642535.1 uncultured Methanospirillum sp. | reverse complement strand
CCGGCCTCTTTCAGGATTCTTATCCCAGGTTTTAGCTGAATAAACCCGGAATATACGTTAGTTTGGAAAAAAAGGCTCATGTGAACTGACATGACTTCCTTATTATAGAGTACCCGTCTTCAGATTAGTCTTCGTATAAATGCCAACCTCTCCTGCCTTCTGATCTGTGATACGCTACAGAACTGCGGTTCAAGCAATTCTGCATCAATATTCGGGGGATAATTTACCTTATGAGGTAAAAATTGAATCCGTCTGGTAGTTTTTTCAATGAGTTTTAAGTCAGTATCTGACAAAGATAGATCCTTCAGGTGTATGTAATGAATCGAACTAGTGCCTTATTCATAGTCCTCGCCCTCGTGGCAGGAATGGTCTTCTTCTGTGGGTGTACGTCAGCCCCGGAGAAGAGTGCGTCCGGCGATGGAGCAACTCCCGCTCCCGGTCAGACCCAGGAAGTGAAAGAATCAGGAACAAAAACTGTGGTCAACATCGGGTACCAGCCGAGTACTCATCAGATGGCATTCATGACCGCATACAGCAAGGGATGGTACAATGAATCCTTTACTCCGTATGGTATTAAGGAAGTGAAGGCATTCAACTTCCCGACCGGTGCTCCGGAGATGCAGGCGATGCTAGCCGGCGATCTTGACTTTGCGTATGTCGGATCCGCTCCCTTTGTGACTGCCGTTGCAACCGGGCTTGATGCAAAAATCATCGGTACTGCCCAGACCCAGGGTTCTGACCTTGTTCTTCGAACCGGCCTGAATTACACTTCTCCTGCAGACCTGAAAGGGCTCAAGATTGCAACCTTCCCTGCCGGAACTATTCAGGATACTATCCTTCGGACATGGCTGAAGGAGCAGGGACTCGATGATACGAAGGATCTTGAAATCGTTGCCATGGGACCTGGTGACGCAACCACGGCAATTATCGCCGGAAAGGTAGACGCTGTCTTCCTGCCAGCCCCGTCTCCTACGACCATCGAAGAAGCTGGTGCAGGAAAGACTATCGTCCATTCCGGGGAAATGGAACCCCATCATGCCTGTTGTGTCCTGGTAGCAAGTGGTGAGATGATCCGAAGTCACCCCGATGTTGTCCGTGATGTTCTTGCCATTCATCAGAAAGCAAACGAGTTCAACCTTGCAAACACCACTGAAGCAGCCGGGTACATGGCAGGAATGACCGGGATGAATACTTCTACTATCATCAGATCACTCAGCGAGTGGGACGGGGAATGGGTAGCAGATCCGAATATCATCGTCCCCTCGGTAACCGGATTCGCTGAGAAACAGAAGATCCTCGGTTACATTAAGTCAAACGTTACGAGTGAACAGCTCTTTGATACTTCTTTCTGGGAATCCGCCGGCAAGTAGGCGCCTCCCGAGGATTTAGGGAAAAAACCGGATCAGGGATACCTTTCCCTGACCCATACTTTTTCCGCTCTTTTCTGCAACATATAGGTACCGGATTTCAGGCTGCTGGGTTCATGGCAGCTGGACAATCATGTGAGATATGGACATGAGCAGAACAAAAACACAAGAAAAACGCTCACCGGTATATCTGGCAACATCCATCGCGGCAGCGATCATCTTCTGGCAGATCCTTGCAGATTTTGGCGTTCACAACAAATTCATCCTTCCTTCGTTCACCGATACCCTGGTAGCCCTGACAGCCCTGCACAGTGGAGGGACCATCTGGGTTGATGTCTGGATCAGTCTGATTCATTTTTTCATCGGTCTTGCCATGGCCCTTCTTGTTGGGGTGCCCTTGGGAATCTGCATGGGCTGGTTTGACCGGGTGAACCGGTTTCTCGATCCCTTAATTGAGATCATACGGCCCATTCCTCCCCTGGCGTGGATCCCTTTTGCCATCGTCTGGTTTGGCCTGACCGACCTTTCCGCCGGATTCGTGATCTTCATCGGCGGGGTTTTTCCGATCCTTATCAACACGTACGAGGGATTCAAGAGCGTTCCGCGGGTATTTGTGGAAGCTGGCCGGATGCTTGGATGTACAAACAGTTTCTCACTGATCCGATACATCGCCCTTCCGGCAGCTCTTCCGCACCTTGCTGCCGGGTTCAGGATAGCATCCGGAGTAGCCTGGATGTGCCTGGTTGCAGCAGAGATGTTCGGGGTCTCCCGGTTCGGACTCGGTCAGAAGATCTGGTGGTATTACAACCTTCACCAGATGGATAATGTCCTTGTATACATGATTATTCTTGGATTTATCGGACTTTTCATCGATTACCTCTTCAGGTACGGGATGGAACGCAGTCTTCTGCGCTGGCGTATCGGGGAGGTGAACTGATGGGCAGTGTCAAAATTGATGATATCAGCCGCCGGTTTACCCGCGATGACGGCGTAGAAGTGCTGGCTCTGGACAGAGTCAGCCTTTCGATTGCTGATGATGAATTCATCTCCTTTGTTGGCCCGTCCGGATGCGGAAAAACCACCCTGCTCAGGATCATTGCCGGTCTCGATCATGCCGACTCTGGTTCTGTCCTTGTTGACGGAAATCCCATCCTCGGCCCCGGACCAAAAGTGGGGATGGTATTCCAGGAATATTCGCTCTTCCCCTGGCGCTCTGTGCTGAACAATGTTGCATTCGGTCTTCAGATGAAAGGGATATCGAAGGCTGAACGCCATCAGATCGCACGCAAATACATCTCACTGGTCGGTCTTGACCAGTTTGAGAAGAGTTATCCGTTTGAGCTCTCCGGGGGGATGCGCCAAAGGGTTGCAATTGCCCGCGCACTGGCCAATGATCCCGATCTCCTGCTCATGGATGAACCATTCGGAGCCCTGGATGCCCAGACCAGGAACAAAATGCAGGCCGAACTGCTCGTGATCTGGGACCGGTCAAAAAAGACGATCCTCTTTGTGACCCACAGTGTTGATGAGGCAGTATTCCTGTCAGACCGGATCGTGGTGATGAGTCCGCGTCCGGGAAGAATCCGGGCTGTGGTCCCGGTTCAGATTCCCCGGCCCAGAGATCGGACAGCACCTGAATTTGCGTCACTCAGGCGTGATGTTCTCTCCCTGATAGAAGAGGAGTCAAAACAGGCAAATGATTAATATGAATTTTAACCATTTACTACAGCACATATACCACTGAGGAGATACGTCCGATGGTCAGAAAGCCCAACTGTATGTACAGGAAACTCGCAAAGAAGGCATACACCCGTAAGGAATATATGGGCGGTGTCCCTGGAATCAAGGTTGTCCAGTTTGACATGGGAAACCTTACTGCCGAGTTCCCGATGGAAGTCCACCTGATTGTGGACGAGAGCTGCCAGATACGCCACTCTGCTCTTGAAGCAGCCCGTATGAGCATCAACAGAAAGCTGAATAAGGAACTGGGAAGGAGCAATTACCACCTCAAGCTCCGGACCTATCCGCATCATGTCCTACGTGAGAACAAGCAGGCAACCGGGGCAGGGGCAGACCGTGTCTCACAGGGTATGCGTCTTGCATTTGGCAAGGCAGTAGGAACTGCTGCACGGGTGATTCCGGGGCAGAAGATCTACACCTGCTATGCAAATCCCCAGAGCGTGGATAAGGTGAAGGATGCTCTCCGTCACGGCGGACACAAACTTCCGTCTCCGACTCACCTTGAGATCGATATCAAAAACGAAGCCTGAATATTAGGATATCTCAGCCGGTCCTCTCCGGCTTCTTTTTTCGATCCGTTTCAGGATGATATTGTGTCTCTCCCTGTTTGATAACCGTTAAAGGTGGCCGGGATGAAACGTAAATTCATGTCTTCGCCGGATGGCTCCGACCTTTATGAACGGATCGCAGCGGCAACAGCGCAGGCTGTCAGTATTGCTGAGATAACCCTGCCTCCTGACGTTCTTGAAAAGATAGAGGATGCAGCCAGGGAGGAGACAAGCCCGGTTGCCAGAAGGGAGTTTGAACACATCCTGGAAAATATCAGGCTGGCTACGCAGCGGAAGACTCCGATCTGCCAGGATACCGGTATCCCGGTGGTATATCTGACTCTCCCTCCGCAGATGCCATTGACTGCTGCAATATCTGATGCGGTCAGGAAAGGCATCAGGGATGCAACAAAGCAGGTTCCGCTCAGACCAAATTTAGTGGATCCGATCTCCCGCCACAATACCGGGACCAATACCAGCGATACCATGCCCGCTGTACATATCATCCCCGGTGACCGGCTCCTCATCACGGTTCTTCCCAAAGGAGCAGGATCAGAGAATGTCTCGCGGATTAAGATGTTCACCCCGTCTGAAAAGGATCGAATCGCTGAATTTGTCGTCGAGTCAGCTCTTCTTGCCGGAAGCCGGCCCTGCCCTCCGATCATCATGGGTGTCGGGATTGGTGGAACATTTGACGGTGCTGCAAGTCTTGCAAAAGAAGCGTTGCTGGATCCGATTGATACCATGAGTCCGCAGGAATCGGAAATCTGTGCAAGAATAAATGAACTTGGCATCGGACCGATGGGTCTTGGCGGAAAGACCACCTGCCTCGGGGTGAAGATCAGGACTGCGGGCTGTCACACCGCATCCCTTCCCGTTGCGGTAAATATCCAGTGCTGGGCTGCCCGGCGTGCAACCGTGGAGGTGCCCCTCTCATGAGCCGTGATGATACCGGCATGAAGGATCTGCAAACCCCTCTGGGCGATGAGATCCTATCGCTCAAAGCGGGGGATCTGGTCACCCTCTCCGGACTAGTGTATACGGCCCGCGATGAAGCCCACCTTCGGATGCAGGAGGATGGTATTCCCTTTGATCCCGTCGGTTCGGTGATATATCACTGCGGCCCGGTGGTCCAGGACAACCGGATCGTGGTCGCCGGCCCGACCACATCGGCTCGGATGAACCCTCTGACCGGCTTTCTCCTTGACGCCGGGATGAAGGGTATTATCGGAAAAGGTGGTATGTCTGCAGCAGTCAGGGAAGAGCTCAGGGGCAGGGCAGTCTATTTTGCATTCACCGGAGGCTGTGCGAACCTTGCAGCAGCGAGGATGGACCTGGAAGGGGTGTACTACGAGGACCTCGGGATGGCTGAAGCGATCTGGAAGATCCGGCTGGATCACCTCCCTCTGGTCGTTGCCATGGATGCAGCAGGGGGAGATCTCTTTGCTACCGTGGAGCAGCATGCACATGAAGTATTTCAGCGTTCATATCCAAGAGGTAAGGGAAAGAACCGATGAAACTCGAGATTGACGAGTCCCGGTGCAAGGGATGCAATCTCTGCACCATGGTCTGCCCATATCGCATATATCAGCAGGGAAAAGCACCGAATCGTCGTGGCATATATGTCCCGGTCCTGGATCGCCCGGAGCGATGCCCCAATACCCGTCTTCAGCACCTGTATGGTCGCAGACTCTGCGGGGTCTGTGCCCTCATCTGCCCGGATCAGGCGATACGATGGGACAAGGAGAAACCGTACGAACCGATGAACGTGGTGATTGAATATTGACCCGTACTGAATTCATGCAGGGGAACGTGGCTTGTGCTGAAGGGGCACTTGCTGCGGGATGCACTTTCTTTGCCGGGTATCCGATCACCCCGTCAACCGAGGTTGCAGAACATATGGCAGCGAAACTGCCCAAAAAAGGCGGCTGTTTCATCCAGATGGAGGACGAGATTGCGAGCATGGCGGCAATCATCGGAGCAGCCTGGACCGGTGCACGCTCCATGACTGCCACTTCAGGGCCCGGATTCTCACTCATGATGGAGAATATCGGGTATGCGATCATGACCGAGACTCCCTGTGTCCTCGTGAATGTCCAGCGGGGCGGACCGTCGACCGGTCAGCCTACCATGGCTGCCCAGGGTGACATGATGCAGGTGAGGTTTGGATCCCATGGTGATATCAGTATCATCGCTCTCTGCCCATCCAGCGTGCAGGAATGTTTTGAGCTGACTGCCCAGGCATTCAACCTTGCAGACCGGTTCAGATGCCCGGTCTTTGTGATGGCTGATGAGGCGATCGGTCATATGCGTGAACGGATTGATATCCCGGACAGCGTTCCGGTCACCCGTGCAAAACCCCAGAAACCCGGCCTGCTCCCGTTCACCCCGGAAGATGATCTCATCCCCGGCTTTTCCCCCTTTGGGACCGGCCATAAGATCCCGGTGACGGGTCTGACCCATAATGAGAAAGGGTATCCTGATTCGACAAACCCGGGACGCCACGAGGAACTGGTCCGCAGACTGGTCCAGAAGGTGGAATCTGCACGCCACGAGATTGCAGATTACGAGATCGTCAATCCTGACGCCGAGTATATCTTTGTCTGTTACGGAGCTCCGGTCAGAACAGTCCAGGAGGTCGTGCAGAAAATCAGGACTCCTTCAACCGGATACCTGAAACTCCGGATCGTCTGGCCTTTTCCTGAGGAACTCCTGAGAAAGTTTCCAAATGTGAAGGCGTTCATCGTCCCGGAGATGAATCTCGGGATGATATCTCGTGAAATCGAGCGCCACGTATGTGTTCCGGTGGTCAGTGCCGCAAAGATTGGCGGCGATCTCCATTACCCGGAAGAGCTGGTTACCCTGGTGGAACGTCTGCGCAGTGGAGGCCTGTCATGAGGGATGACTGGCTCAGGGCAGATCGCCTCCCCCATATCTACTGCGCCGGATGCGGGAATGGGACCATCATGAACTGTGTTCTGGAGGCAGTATCACTGATGGGCTGGAATATGGATGATACGGTCTTTATCTCCGGAATCGGGTGTTCATCACGGGCACCGGGGTACATCCTGACCGACTCCCTGCACACCACCCACGGTCGTGCGCTGGCGTTTGCCACCGGGGTGAAGATGGCAAACCCTTCCCTGCACGTCGTAGTCTTCACGGGTGATGGCGATCTCTCCGCAATCGGAGGTAACCATTTCATCCATGCATGTCGCCGCAATATCGATATCACCGTCGTCTGCATGAACAACCATATCTATGGAATGACCGGCGGGCAGGGAAGCCCGACCACCCCGGTGGGTAAGACGTCCACCACAACTCCGTATGGTGCTGAGGAGGAACCGTTCGATCTGGCAGAACTGGCAGTTGCTGCGGGCGCCAACTATGTGGCACGATGGACTTCATACCACGT
>CAZXRT010000107.1:1818-7075 GCA_964642535.1 uncultured Methanospirillum sp. | reverse complement strand
AAAATAATACAATGCATAGATATGAGAAAATGAATCGATATCTGCAAGACCGGGACCATATTCCTCAAAGATTTCAATATATCCTATCGAGGGATTAAATACTCCCTGTATCGGAGTATTATCCTGGATGGTGTGCTCAGAATGGATCACCCCAACGGGTTCCATCATAATTTCTGCGTTTTTCCATTTTTGTACGTATTGGCGATTTAATTTCATTATTTCTCCGATTATCCAGTTTTTGGGTTAATGAGTATACGATCCGCTAATTCAGGTTTTTTTGATCAGCAATTCTGTTCAAGATCCTCCATAGGAATGATGTGAAATGCTGACTCTTTGAAGGTAGCATAGACATTGGATCCGGGTCTAATCTTCAGCTCTTCGCAACTGGTCCGCGTCACCTGTGCGATCATCCTGATTCCGGTCTCAAGCACTACTTTAATAAACGGACCGGCCGGGATAACATCTACGACAGTTGCAGGAAGGGTATGACGGGCACTTGACCGGAATGGCTCAGGAGAGATGATGATATCTTCAGATCGAATTACCGCAACAATCTGACCAGAATACGATCCGGTTATCAGAATTTTCAGACCACCGAGATCCAGGTTCGTCCCTTTTCCTTCACCAGATGCCCATCCCCTGAAGATGTTTTCAGTTCCGCATATTTCAGCAACATACGGAGTGCAGGGATGAGAAAAAACCTCTTCCGGCTTTCCCGTCTGCACAATCATTCCATCCTGCATGATAGCTACCTTGTCTGCCAGTGCATACACATCCTCGAAATGATGCGTGATGTGAATAATTGGAATCTTCAGGTGCTGGTGTATCCTTCGGATCTCCTGTCTGAGTCTTTCACGGGTCATGGAGTCAAGGGCGGAGAGAGGTTCATCCAGAAGAAGAAGGAGGGGCTTTTGAATCAAAGCCCGTGCCAGCGCAACCCGTTGCGCCTCACCTCCTGAAAGGGTCGCGATATTTCGCTCCATAAGATGATCGATACCCAGGATTCTGACTAATGATGCGAGTTTATCTCCACCCGGGTCTCCCTCTGCCTTTCTCATCTTCATACTAAAGAGAATGTTATCTTTAACGGTAATGTGGGGAAATAGCATCAGATCCTGATACATCATGGCAATATGCCGATCCTTTGGCTGGTCACGGGTGATGTCCTTTTCCCTGAAAAATATCTTTCCTGAATCAGGCAGGTGAATACCGGCAATCGTTTCCAGAAGAATCGTTTTTCCCGCACCTGAAGGACCGATAATTATCCAGTATTCTGGTTTTTCGATCTGCAGGGAAAGTGAGTGTATCTGAAATCCCCCCAGGTTTAATGATATATCCTCAATCCTGAGCATCATATTCTCTCACTCCCGTCTGATAATCGTTCAAAAAAGAACATTGTCACCGCAGCAATTCCAAGGAGAATACATGCAGTGGTAATCGCAATATCAAGGTCTCCGGTAGCCATATTCAGGTATAAAGCGATGGGAAGTGTTTCAGTCCGCATCCGGGTTGCTCCTGCAAGCATAAGAACGGCACCAAACTCTCCCATGGCCTTAGACCAGGTTATTACCAGTCCAGATATCAATCCGGCCCGGGCCATTGGAAGAGTAACATGCCAGAAAGCCTGAAAATCCGTACATCCCAGCGTTTTCGCGATATGTTCATAACGAGGGGAGATCATCCCAAACGATGAACGCATAACCCGAATCAGGTATGGCAGGTTAACAAAAACCTGGGCGATAATGATACCAAGATGTGTGTAGACCACGACAATTCCCAGATCCTCTAGTCCGGTCCCGATCGGGGTTCTGGCAAAAAACATGAGAAGTGCAACCCCGGCAACAAGGGGCGGAAGAGAAAGAGGGAGCATAAGAAGCATGACAAGCGTTCGCTGAAATGGCAATCTGCCCCTGCTCAGAATATATCCAGATGGAACGGCGATGACTGCACAGAGTATCGTAGAGATAACAGAGGTAATCAGGGAAAGCCGGATTGCAAATTGAACTTCAGGGTTGGTGATGGTCTGGATGATACTCTCCGGATTGATGAATGTAAACAATCCCCCAAGGACAAGGAAGATAGTGGCCCCACATAAAATGGCAAGAATTGTAATTACCTGTAGAAAAAACCTTATTGAGTACTTATCCCGCATATGTGCTATCTTTCCCCTTTTTTACGAGAATAATCCCGAGAAATCATGATAAGATAAATCGCAGATAGTCATGATGAGCATCAGAATGTGCGATTCAATGTCAGTATCATAAAAATTTTGGTGTAATGGAAATTCCATCGAAAGAGAAGGAAGAATCAGGCCTGAACATCCTTATATTCTTCATCCGGATAGGACGGGAATCCAAATTTCTTAAAGAAAGCCTTTCCTTCATCAGATGCCGCAAAGTCAACAAACTGCTGAGCTTTTTCGGATTGCATCGAGAAGGTGGTCACCCCGATGGGCACGATAAGCACATAATCGTTAACCCCTTCAAGAGGAATGGCATCCATGGTCTTTTCATCGATCTGATCTTTTGTAAGAAGTGACGCATCGATTGTACCTGCATTCATCGCAGTAACCAGTTCATTAATGGTCGCAGCTCTCAATACCACATTTTTCTCGATGTCAGCGGTAATGCCAAGATCTGAAAAGAGCGCATCACCTGCGGCACCAATGGCGGTAGCCTTGATATCCCCAAGTCCGATCTTCAGCCCTGGTTGTGTAAAATCCTGTATTTTTACGATATTATCAGGATTGCCTTTTTGCACGGCGATCATGGGGACGTGATAGGCCAGAAGTTCATAATCGCTAACCAGTCCCTTTTCCTGTCCCTTTTTGAAATCAGAAGTGCCACCCGGAATAAAAACGTCTCCTTTCCGGGTGATGTCCATCTGGGTCAAAAGGTTGCCTGATCCCTGGAAATTGAATACAACCGGAATGCCCGTTGTATTGGTAAATGCTGATCCTATTGCCTGTACAGGTTTTTTCAATCCGGCCCCTGAATAAATGAGAAGGGCCTCGGGATTCTGATTAATCAGATCATCAACGGATTCATTAACCCCGGTTTTTTCTTCAGCAGAGACACTATCTGCTGCCATCACTCCAGGAACAAGAAAACTCATAAAAAAAAGACAGATAATCGACAGATAAGCAAATCTATTTAACTTTTCCTTCTTAGTCACCTGATGAGATTGGAGAACAATATAATAATAGTATTCGGTTGGCATTTGAAATAATTCTAATATATATTAATATTAAATATATAATTTATTTCAGTAATTACTTGATTCGGTTGATACTATGAGTATCGTATGTCAGAAAAGAACAATTACTGAGGGGAATCCTCATGGAATTGAATTCCTTCTCAATTGGCAGTAATCTCTTTTCCTGATGTGAGAAGATTATTGGAGAGATAAAGGCACAATTTCTGCGCCGATATCAGCAGGAGGTGAATAATACATCCATGAGGTGACCAGCACATCAGCGCCAGCTTTGGAATACGCTGCAGCATTGGAATGATTGATCCCTCCTGCTGCGATGACGCAGATCTCCGGGTTCAGGGCATGACACTGATCTGCACATATTGAAAAAGAATCCAGCGGTAATTTATCAAGTTGGACTGCGTGAGCTCCTGACCGGACAGCAGTCAGGGCCTCATCTACAGAGTGAGCCTCCACGACGATTTTGCGTTCTTTCTGTTTCAGTTTGATCGATTGCAAAACTTCGGGAAGTTTTTCATATCCTCCGGTGAAGAGGAGGTGTTCACGAAATAGGAGAATCGTATCTGAAAGACCTGTCCGATGTGGCACTCCCCCTCCGGTAATAAGGGCCTTAAGTGCAATTTTTTTAACGTAAGGGGGATGTTTCCGGGTGCCAGCGACAGCGACAGATGGATTATCCTTCCGGGCAGCATTGACCAGCTGTCTGGTTCTCCCGGAAATACCGGATGCATATTCTATCATGGCACTTCCAGTCCGCCAGATAAGATGAATCGCATCTGCATTGCCTGAAGCCGTGATAATTGTATCTCCAGTCTTTACATTCGTACCCGAAACTGCGAAATAATTCACTTCAAGTCCGGCTTTCTGATACATCCGGACTGCTTCCTCAGTGCAGCAGACGATCATTTCATCCCTGGCATATAATCTGATAGTCCCTTCTTTCCCCTGGAGATCCAGCAGCAGGGTAGTCATATCACCAGCCGGAACATCATCTTCAATCAGCCGATCAATCTCATTTTCAGTAAAGAATAACATATTAACAAAATCGGAATTCAAAAAGCATTAATTTATCTGTTTTTTATATTAAGGCTAATCCGATTACCTGCGATATTTTTGCGCAGAATCAAAAAATCAGAATGCGGGAAATTCTTCCGAACATTCTCCAGCCGATCTCATCCATCTTTGATTGGTGGGTGGCCCTTTTTTTGAATCATATCTGGACTGATGCCCAATGTTTTATGAACCCAGGCTTTTGGATCGTCTAAATCTCCCGGATAACGGGGGATGAGATGAACGTGCATGTGCATGATTGTCTGGCCTGCAACAATCCCATCATTTATTCCGATGTTGTATCCCTGGGGATGAAATTTTTTATCAAGATATTTCTTTGCATCCTGGAGAAGTGAACCAATTGCCAGGATTTCTTCTTCTGTCAATGAAAAAAATGATGGCACATGACGAAAAGGGATGATGAGAACATGGCCGGGAGTCACGGGATAATCATCGAACCTGCAATATGCCAGTTCGTTATAGGAGATTAGATGAGCCTTATCGGTTATGCAAAAGATACATGAAGGAATCATTGAGTAAACCCGAATATTATTTTATTCGTTTCTCTCCGGGGGTTTTCATTGGTTAAAAAGAACACAATATTATTTCAATGAGTTATCTGAATTATTATGTTACAAATAATCCACGATAACCGGAAAAAATTACGCCCCGACTGGGATTTGAACCCAGGTCAAAAGCTCCGGAGGCTTCTAGGATATCCTCTACCCTATCGGGGCTGCCTTATTTTATAGGTTCTTTATATTGATAAAGGGTGAGGGTTATCTCACTCCTTTCTGATTTGATAATGAGCCCAGATTTTGCAGGCTCCCTCGTGGGAAACCATGCACGGACCAACCGGGGTCCGGGGAGTACAGACTTTTCCAAAGAGTTTACAGTCAGATGGGTCGGCAATTCCACGGAGGACTTTATCACAGATACAGGCCGAATTTTTCGTGACCTTTTTATAGGTAATTCCAAACTTCTTCTGCGCATC
>CAZXRT010000107.1:0-1718 GCA_964642535.1 uncultured Methanospirillum sp. | reverse complement strand
GGGAATTTCCGGTATTCTCCAAGTCCGGCTACGGTGAGAACGTGTCCAGGCAGTAAAAAACCATCCAGTCTTGCCTCACCCTGGGAGAGGAGCCAGGACATCGCGGGGGGAACCACCCGGTGGCAGGAGAGGATGGAGAAATTGGCAGGAGGATTGGTAAGCAGCATGGCTGCAACCGTCGGAGCGGTGGTCTCAAATCCTACGGATATAAAAACTACTTCTTTGTCAGTTTTTTGGGAAATCTCGATAGCCTTATGGACTCCCTGGACGATCCTGACATCCCCCCCGCAACTCTCAAGCGTTCCCCGGGATCCGGGAACCCGTAACAAATCTCCATATGTAGCGATGATATATCCCATCCCTGCCAGTTCAATGGCAGCATCGATCTCGCCCTGCGGGGTGATACAGACCGGGCAGCCGGGCCCCATGACGATCTTCAGGTTCCGGGGGAGCATGCTCCGAATCCCGTTCTTTGCAATAGCGGCTTCATGGGTTCCGCAGACATGCATAAAAGTCATGGGTCGATCGCAGAGTTCGTGTAACTTCCTGGCTATCGAATTTTCAGGGACCATAAGCCTGTACGTATAAGTCAGCAGAGCATAAACCTGATCCGCATGGCGTATGGGAATATTCCTGCTTTACTAACCATTCTTATCGGCTGTATTATTGCAACGGCAGTATATCTTGCCGGAAGACGATTGAGGAAACGGCTGACCGGCTCAGAGAGCACCATCCTGAAAATCCTCATCATTTCACTGGGAATTCCCATTGTCCTTTCGATAATTGCCATCAGCGTCTATATTGCTCTTCGTTACATTGCCGATGTCCCCGAGATGGTGATAGAAATCCTGAAGAGTGGGTATGCCCAGGTTTTATATGTCATCATCGGAGGGGTAATCCTCTCAGTCTTCACCAAAAATCTGCTTGAATTATACGATAAAAATATCACTCCGCTTACCAGTTCGGATTTTGATGACAAACTGGTGCATTTCCTTCAGAGCATTTACACCTACGTCATTTGGATAGGGGTGTTTTTTGTTATCCTCTCGGTACTGAAGATAGATATTACTCCATTGCTTGCAACCGGAGGGGTAATCGGGATCATCGTTGGTCTGGCTGCCCAGGATACTTTTGGGAATTTTTTTTCCGGAGCCATGATTGCTGCTGATCAGCCGTTCCGGGAAGGAGACCGGATCGAAATTCAGGGGGTGATTGGAGATGTTGTTTCTGTCGGGCCGAGAAGTACAAGAATCAGAACACTTGACAATCAGTTGGTAACGGTTCCAAACCGGCTGATGACTGAAAATATGCTGACAAATTATGTTCTCCCGGAAAATACAATAAAAGTCCGGATAAACCTTGGAGTAGCCTATGGTTCTGACACTCACCTGGTAAAAAAAATTCTTCGAGAAGTTGCGCAGGAAGCAATCAGGGCAGGATTCATTAATTCCGACCCCGAACCAAAGGTATATTTCCTGGATTTTGCCCCATCTTCACTTTCATTTCAACTCCTTGTCTGGTCTGACCTGTATGACCAGACATTTGAGATCCGTGATTTTCTCAATACTCGGATTATCGCTGCATTCAGGCAGGAGGGAATAGAGATCCCATTCCCGCAGATAGACCTTACCTTCAAAAATCCTCTTTCCGTATTTAAATGAGAATGAGGATGAACCAGAAATATTCGGAAATTTTATATGTACAATCGGAGTATATGT
>CAZXRT010000106.1:0-7101 GCA_964642535.1 uncultured Methanospirillum sp. | reverse complement strand
GGACAGAAGATCGTTGAGGAAGAAGGGTTTGTAGCCCTGCAGTAATCGACGGATTATTCCGGAAGATCTGATCTCACTTTTGGGGTGGAGATCCCCTCCATCAGCTCTCTTAGTACACCCTGAACGAACATCCCCAGAATTTTCCTGGGATCTCCTCCCTTTATTGTGAACCTGTTTCTATTCTTTCCCTGTATCGGTACGGGATGAATTTCAGCCTGAGGAGATGTGATATTTCAGATCCCATGCATCTCTGATACCTCTATAGATGTCAGGGGATGACAGAGAATACGGTCAGAATTATTATGGATCTTCTCTTCTCATCAATTCTCATGAGTTGGTATACTCTGTCATTCACACTTCGTATAATGATGCAGCCCTTTTTCATATCCGGAGGATATTGACCATGGTTTCTGCATTTCACTCGATTATGACCAAGCTCACCGCAGGGTTTGTCATTCTTGTCCTGGTGATATCAGGACTGACGTTCCTCTTTACCTACGGGGCGTCGTCTGGAAAGATCCAGGAATCAACCGAGCAGGAACTTCTCGCTCTCGCCTCAATTACCGCTGCAGACCTGAACGGCGATGAGATCTCCAAGCTGCAGCCGGGAATGGAGGCTGAAATCCTGTACCTGATGAACGTGGAGCAGCTGGCCGCCATGGCGATGGCAGATGATGAGATCGTCAAGATTTACACGATGCGAAAGAACGGGGACCGGTACGAGTATGTCATCGATTCAGGATATCACTCCGGAAAGCGCAACTTCCGGATCGGTACCCTTGAAGAGAGCCCGACTGATGCGATGAAGCAGGCATTCACTGGGCGCAGTGTGGAATCAGGGTTTGTGTACCGCCCATGGGGAACGGTGCTCTCTGCATACGCGCCGATACTGAGTGCAACCGGTTCTGTTATCGGGATCGTCGGGGTGGACATGGATGCCGGGGTCGTGCAGGAAAGGATGAACTTTGTCGGTCAGACCATCTACCTGATTATGTTCCTGGGTATCGTCTGTGCCGGTCTTATCATCGCGTACTTTTCACGAACCATGATCCGGGACATCCATATCCTGATTGACTCTGCTGACCGGATCAGCCGGGGTGATACCAATGTAGCAGTCACCATCGTCAGAAAAGATGAGATCGGTGAGCTCGCCGCATCATTCAAGCGAATGGTTACCAGCCTGAAGATCCTCATGCACCAGGATTATCAGCAGGAGTGAGTCACGCGGTGAATGATCATGAGTATGACCTCAGACGCTATTCTGGAGATTGCATCCGGGTATCTCGGTCCTGCCGCGATTACCCTGCTTGAGCGGCAGACAAAATTCCACATGAACGGGCTGGCCTTCCAGGACATCCAGCCTTCTCATTGTGCTGAGCTGGGAAGATGGGTTGGTATTGCTTCTGCCATGTTCATCGAACAGGACCAGGCCGATGAACTGAGCAAAAAGATCCGGGAACTGGGAAGATGAAGATGAACAAACGCCAGAGAGGAAAAATCAGGGTTCTCCATCTTGATGATGAGCCGATTCTGCTTGATATCACCCGGATGTTTCTGGAAAAGACCGGAACGATCCAGGTGGATAATGCCAGTACTGCACAGGAAGCGCTCCGGTTCATGGCCCTGGTTCGCTATGATGTGATCATCTCGGATTATGAGATGCCGGGTATGGATGGAATTGAGTTTCTCAAAGAGATACGTGAATGGGGCTATGATATGCCCTTCATTCTATATACCGGAAGAGGCCGCGAGGAAGTGGTAATCCGGGCGTTTCACAATGGTGCCACCTTCTACCTGCAGAAAGGAGGAGACCCCAGATCCCAGTTTACTGAACTTGCACAGAAAGTCACCCAGGCTGCGGACCAGTACCGGGATGGAAAAAAGATCCAGCACCTGTACCGGATCTTCCAGGCACTTCGTGCTGTATCAGGCACTCTCCATGGGGAAGAGGAGATTGACCGCAAACTCCAGAAGGTCTGTGACTATATCTATGCAAGCCAGGGATACCAGAATGTCAGGATTGTTCTGTTTGATCAGAAAAATTCGGTTCGTGCCGTATATCATTCCGGTCTTGGGGAGCGGATCAGCGATCTTCTTGAGTACCTGAAGGCCGGAAACCGTACCTCCTGTACAAGCCGTGCGATGGATCTTGGCCGTGACCCGGTCATCTGTGAACCCAGTCAGACCTGCGTCTCCTGTCCGCTCTATTCTGATCACCAGGGCCAGTACGCCCTGACGATGCGGCTTGAACATGCGGGGGTTGTCTTTGGGATCATCTCCGTCACGCTCTCATCAGATTTTGCTGAGGATTCAGATGAACTGGCGATGTTTTCCGAGCTGGCCCATGAGATAGCCTACGCAATCCATCACTATTCACTTGAAGAAGAACAGAATGCGATGGAAATTCTGATGGGAACGAGCAGGAAACTGCACATTATCAATTCCATCACCCGCCATGACATCAGGAACCAGCTGACGGTCCAGATGAATATCTATGAACTGCTCCTTGAATGTGCTGAATCGGTGCCTGAGATCCGTGATTATGTGACTGCTCTCGGTTCTACGATTAACAACATCCAGGAACACCTGGTCTTCTCTGATGTTTACCAGAAGATCGGAATCCAGAGACCGCGATGGCTTTCGGTTGCGGGAATCATCGAGGGGATCACCTGTTCGCAGGAGTTTGGTGATATCTCCATCATTCATTCGGTCGGAACAGTTGAGGTCTTTACTGATGTGATGTTTGCCAAGATCATCACGAACCTTTTGGAAAATGCAATCATGCACGGAAAGCGTGTTTCCTCGGTGAAGATTGGGTTTGAACAGCAGGTGAACCAGGGAGTACTGGTCGTGGAGGATGACGGTGTCGGGATCGCAGATGACCTGAAGGAAAGGATCTTTGAGAGAGGATTTGGAAATAATACGGGTCTTGGGCTGTATTATACCCGGGAGATCCTGGGTATCACCGGGATGGAGATCCGGGAGACCGGTATTGCGAATGCCGGGGCCAGATTTGAAATCACCATCCCCCATAAAGGATACCGGATGAGAAAAGGTGGAGAAGTCTCTGCTCTTTCTGCTCCAGAGGTCATCGGAGGATTATGATGATCAACGGTGTATCGTATTCTGCCGATGCCATCATTGAGGATCTGATTGCCAGGCTTGAATCATGCACCGGCTCATCTGAGGAATGGGCGACGATGATCCGGGAGGTCTCAACCCCGGTTCTGCTTTGCGATCATTTCCTCACCGTCCGCCAGGCAAATGATGCCCTGTGTAACCTGACCGGGTATGATCCGGAGAGCATGATCGGGACAAAGATACGAGACCTTCCTCTCTCTTTGCTTTCGGGAGAATCGGTATGGGATGCGGCCCTTGCAAGGAGAACAACAACCGGGGTGGTTGAACTGCAGGCCCCCTCCGGTCCGGTCATTCTCCGGCTGACCTCTCTCCCGGTCACTGACAGTGGCGGGATGCTCGTATCTGTCCTCCTCATCTTTACTGCACAGGTTCATGAACCAACTCTTGCCTCCTATGATCAGATCCGAAGATCCTTCTCTGATCCTGCAGAAGTGCTGGTCCAGCCTGACGGCACAATTCTTTCGGTATCAGATCCAGCAGCGGCCATGCTTCAGGCAGCCCCTGATGCACTTTTCATGAAAAAGTTTCAGGATATTTCTCTGTTTCATGAAAATGACCGGGAAGCAGTGGTATCATTTCTCTCCCTTATCCCGGGGGAAGGCGATATTCACCGTGTCCTTGCAGCAGGAGAAAAAACTCTGTACTGCTCTGCCAGGATTATCCCCGAAAACCTTCTGAAAAGGCCGGTTGTTCATATTTCCCTTACCGAAATCCCCCGGACTGAGAAATCCGCCAGCAGTGAGATATCCCGGCTTCTCACCCTGATAGGGGGTGATGATCCCGGGGGAGCAGGAGCAGATCCTGAGAAAACCATCTCCCTGGTTGAAGATCTCTGCCAGGAAGTTTCTCCGGTACGCTCCTCCGGCCTTCCTCTCAGCGGGCTGGTGAGGAACCTTGTGAAAGAACGGGATTTCCTGTGGGATCTCTTCCTTGCAGATACGCATATTCCTGAACCTGACGGGCTGATCCCCGGTGACCGGACCCGGATGATACAAGCTATGTTCTCTTCGTTCATGCAGGATATCCAGCTGGACCTTGATGCTGACGGAACCCCGGCAGCGGACCAGAAACCCCTGGTTGTTGATCAGTATCGGGGAATCCTCGCCACTGCAGCCCTGACGATGAATTTTCTGATCTGGAAGGCGGATAGCATATCAGGGCAGGATAAGGGTGCTGCTGCTGATGATTCGTTCCTCTCTGATGTTGCGAATCTCGCATCCCGGGTGGTATCCGGCGATCTCTCGGCAAGGATCAGTCCGAAGAGCGGCGATGAGTTTGTCGCAGTCACCGCTGATGCCTTGAATATCATGGTAGAGCATATTGAGGGCCAGTACCGGGTTCTTGCAGACTGCATCAGCCAGATGAAGACCGGTTTTATCCCCACCGGAACAGGAACCATTCCTCCCGGACCCTTTGAACCGGTGATTCGGGACCTTGACGAGGCTCTCAACTCACTCCAGACAATGATCGCAACCACCGAATCCCTGACAATGGCGGTCATGGAGGGAGACCTTACAGCCCATGGAGAGACTTCCGGGCTTGGAGGATATTATAAGGCCCTGGTGACCGGGATGAACCGGATGCTCGATCTGATCAGCGAACCGCTCAGTGAGATCAGAAGGGTCGGTGAGGAGTATGCCGGGTGCCGGTTTGATGCCCGGATGGATGAAAAAGTAAGTTACCCGGGAGATTTTGCCGTCTTGAAAGCATCTATGGATGCAATCGGAATCTACTGCCAGGGAGTGGTATGCGAGATTGACCGGGTATGCAGCGGATATGCCTCGGGTGACTTTACCGTCAGGATGGGCACGAAACTGGAGGTGACCGGTGATTTTGTGACGATCAGAGATTCACTTGATAGCATCGGTGTCAGGATATCACAGAGCATCACGGATCTTCGAAGTTCTGTCGCTACGATGGATCATGAGGCCGGAGATATCAGGTCAGGGATCGCAATCGTCTCCGGTCAGGCACAGAGCCTTGCTGCGTACGCGATGGCTGTTTCTGACCGGGCATCCCGCGTTGGGTGCGAGGTTACGGAGATGATCACCGGGACCGATGCAGCAATGAACTCGCTTCGTGAGATGACAACCCGGTCTGAATCCATCGCCACCATCTCGTCCCGGACCAATGTACTCTCATCACAGGGCAGGGAACTTGCGGATCGGAGCCGGGAAGGAATGGACGCCATATCCGGGTCCACCGGACTTGTTACCTCCGGGATAGGTCGTATCCAGGAAGAGATTACCGAGATTGGAAAGATCATCCGGGTGATCACCGATATTACCAACCAGACCAACCTGCTTGCAATTAATGCTGCAATAGAGGCAGCTCATGCAGGAATCTATGGGAAAGGGTTTGCCGTTGTTGCAGCAGAGGTCAAGCACCTTGCGAATGATTCAAAGGAAGCCCTTCTTGGGATCTCCGAGACCCTTGTCTCCCTGAATGAAGCATTCAGTGAAGTCAGCGATGCCGCTCAGGGAGCCCGGGGTGAAGTTGTCTGCAGGGGAGAGGCGATCCGGCAGATTATCAGTCTGTTTGAGGATATGAGCAGGGAAATTGAACAGATCGCTGCAATGAGTGGCGAGGCTGTCAGGGTCGCTGCAGAGCAGGAGCGGATGATCCATGGGCTGGATCAGAGGGCACGGTTGATCGGGGACCTCATGATGGAGACCACCGATGATGCTAAAGCGTCATCAGAGGCTTGTAACGAGTCATGCAGGTCGGTTGAAGAGATCTCATGGCATATTGAATCGGTAGCCGGGATGGCAGATCGGATTCATACTGAGATCAGCAGGTTTTCTGTATAATCATCCCCGGGTAACACCCTCTTTCAGGGGTTGTATATCCTGGTCCATCTTTTTTGTCACTGGAACTCTGTGATGCCGGGATTGTGTATGACTCCGGTTTAAAAAAAGTGGCTTTTTTAACCGGTACTATTCATTCCCTTAGGGACCCACATACCGGCAAGGCATACCGGGATCAGATGTACTACTCATCATGGGGGGGAGGATCAGGCGAGAAGAAGAGGCCAGGGTGTTCAACAACGATGCCACGGACAGAAGAGTCGGCTGGCATACCTGCATTGTTACCGTCAGAGGAGATATGTATTTTGCCTATATTCTCTATATGGCTATTGTCCGTCCCGATAATGACTGATTTCTCTTCTGCATACCTTGAAGTCCCTATGGTATGCATACATATATGAGGTCTTCATGAACATCATCTCTATCTGTTCCAGCCCGCGAAAGCACGGCAATACCGAGACGATCATCAGGTCGTTACGACAGGGTCTGAAGAAGAGTCCCTTTCCCCAGGTAAAGAACCGGTATGTATATCTTCATGATCTGCAGATTCTCCCCTGTAAAGCCTGCAACAAGTGCATGAAACGGGGGAAGTGTGTCATTGATGATGATTTCAACCAGGTTGCCGCCCGCCTTATGCAGAGCGATCTGGTGATTCTGGGATCACCGGTGTACTTCTCTGACGTGAATGCCCAGGCAAAGGCATTCATCGACCGGACCTATGCACTCTGGCATAAAAAGGCCCTGAAAGGAAAGAATGTGATCCTGGTGGCATCATGTGCAGAATCCGGTGCCGGGCACACGATTGATACGATGCGTCAGTGGGCACGGGAGCATGAGATGAAGATCATCGCGTCCATCGGAGCATATGCTGAAGAGAAAGGAAAAGTGCTCAAGGACGAGAAAGTCGTGCAGGCAATACAGGAAGCAGTCAGTGACTGTGAACGCGTTATGCTCTCTGAATGAATCTCATAAAAACAGTATTCAGAGGATCATATCCCCGTTCTCCTTGGTCTGAATCCTGACTGCCTCTTCAATGGGGAGGACAAAGATCTTTCCATCACCAACATTTCCAGTAAAAGCTGATTCACATAAGGCATCTATCACGTCCTGGAGGACGATATCTTCGACAAACATTTCTATCTTTACCTTTGGC
>CAZXRT010000105.1:0-7115 GCA_964642535.1 uncultured Methanospirillum sp. | reverse complement strand
GCGATATCGGCGACAGTGATACCGGTGATGATACGGGCACTGGTGATCCGGTTGGCGATATCGGCGACAGTGGTACCGGTGATGATACGGGCACTGGTGATCCGGTTGGCGATATCGGCGACAGTGATACCGGTGATGATACGGGCACTGGTGATCCGGTTGGAGACATTGGCGGCAGTGGTACCGATGGTGATACAGGCACACCACCGGTTCTTCTCTCAACAATAACACCCGTCACTCTCTCTTCATCTTCCGATGACGATTCCGTTTCCGCAGACGAGACCGGTGAAGGCGGATTGGGTGGAGCACGAACGCTTGCGATTGTTTCGGTATCCCTGCCGCCGCCCGGTGCGATTCCACTTAATATCGGAGGTGGTGACGGATACACCTTTACCGGTAATTATAACAGTTTGGGTGATAATTATATCCAGATTACCGGATCAGGGACTGCTGAATCCCCAAAATACTATTATTTGAATGGAAATCTGGCTACAACATATAATTATGCAATATGGATATCCGGATCCCATGTTATCCTGGACGGGCAGGATACCACTGGGACATATCATACCATCACCGGTTCAAACCGCGATATTGGGATTTATATGGGAAAAAAAGAAGATGTAACGGTCCAGAATGTTCACGTATCAAATTTTAATTTGGGTATCTGGTCAGAGGGTACCGACGCCACCATCACCGACAACACAGTGACCTCAAATACGTTACGAGGCATCGATGCATCTGGAGGTTCGGCCACCATCACTGGCAACACAGTGACCTCGAATCAATATGGCATCCATGCATCTGGTGATTCGGCCACCATTACCGGCAACACAGTGACCTCAAATTCGGAATGTGGGGTCAATTCAGATGGTGGTTCGGCCAACATCACCGGTAACACCATTAACCAAAATAAATACGGTCTGGGGGTAACAGAATCAGTATCAGATGCCGTGATAACAGGGAACCGGATAACCAGGAACAGCGATGGAGGAATTGTTATCTATGATAATACTCCTGGGGCAGGTTCAAATAATGTTATATATAATAACTACCTGGCAAACCGAGAGAATGTTGTGGTATCTACAGGAGTAGATCTAAACGCATTCTCATGGGACAATCCTCTTGGTCCGACTGAAGGTACCAACGTGATGGGCGGTTCGACCATCGCCGGTAACTACTGGAGCAACCCGGACGGCACCGGCTGGTCAGATACCCATGCAGATTCCCGGGGATACACCGATGAACGTTACGAGATTGCCAGTGGTGTGTATGACACCGCCCCGCTGGTGAAAACTCCTGGCCCAACCTCCGCACCTACTCGTGATTCTTCGGATCTGTCGTCTTCAGAGTCGGAGAGTGGGAATTCTGATCAGCAGATCCGGTTCGTCATCACTGCTGCAAGTCTTGGTGATCAGGCAGGCCCGGGAACAACCACTACCCTCTCGCTGATCCTGGAGAACCGTGGTTCGACCTCCCTGCCGTCACAAACCCGGCTCGTCCTGGTTTCTGCCAATGACGCAGCACAGGAACTCGGGGAACTGGAGACCGAGTACAAAGACGGGCAGTACACGGTGACTTCATCGCTTGACCTGCCATCCGAACCGGGAACCTATGTGTACATCTTCACCCCGAAACAGATCATCAAAGACCCGCTAACCGGTGAGGATATCCGGATTCCGGCAGGAGGGCCGGTGCAGTTCACCGTGGTGGTCAGCGAAGACGGGACCGTCGGGGTGACCACACCGTAAAGGCGAGTAAATGAGATAGCCCATGCAGCACAGTCCAATTCGCACGCTCAATCCGTCGCCCTGGCTAAAGAAGGCTGGATAGCAAATTCGATCATCGCAACCCCTACCCCGGTGACCACGGCACCTGGTTTTAACCACAGGTGTGAAAAGAGGAAGGTAGATCCTATTATACCCCCCCTTTTCCCGACGGAAAAAATTTTGATCACACAGATAAATAAGGGTATATGTCTTCCATAAATGTAATTCTTGATGAAATCGACGAACTTGGTATAGAAGACCAGGAGTATGTTGTTGAGGTTGTAAATAACAGACTCCGAGACAAAAGGAGGGGGGAACTTGCAGAAAGAGCCCGTGAGGCCATGCACAACGTAGAAATCGGAAACGTAAAGTCTGGTGGATTTGAGGACCTGTGGGCCGATCTTAATGATTGAAATATCTGGGATGAAAGGTTTAAACGAATATTTAAGAAATGGATGAAAAGACACAGATCTCTCAGATGAATTCAAAACAAAACTCGAATTATTCTGCAACGATCCATTCAACCCGATATTAAAAACTCATTCGCTTCGTGGAGAGTTGACCGGTCTTTTTTCTGCAAGAATAACATATCAACATCGGTTGGTATTCGCATTCAAAGACCAATCTCAAACCAGTGTGATTCTGATAAACATCGGGACACACGAAGAATTATATTAAAAATCGGCAGATCCCCGGCGTTCCAAAGGTCCGGGCAATCACATCGGACTTACCGGAAGACGAAGACCGGTCAGATAAACTGATACTCTACCCGAATCCCCAGGGAAAGAAATCGTATGTCAATATCATCTGACATACATGCTCCTGAATATCATTATGTCAGCCTTTGTTTACATAAATTGATTGGATGCCCGGTATGTACATCTGCATTGACACTCCTGTGTCACCCCGATAATAAGATTAGATAAGATAAGATATTGAAAATTCAGCCATAATCCCTGGTGTTTTCAGGTTCCATCGAAGCGGATCGAGCGGATCAGATGGGACCCGGGGGATATTCACCGCTAAAGAGGGTTGAGGACTGGTTGGTTGTGTACCATAAGGATAGAGATAGATCATCAGGGTAGATCAGATGATCCGGCTGTGCATAGAGCACCGAAGGCTGGTCCTGATACCCGGTTCTTGCGTCCTGAACCGTCATACTATCCGGGATTTGTACGAGCACAAGGCCGGGAGAGAAGCCCGGGGAGGAGGAATAGATACTCTGCGTACCGATGGATGGATGAATCGACGCTACCTGGTAGCTGGATGCAATGGCATGAGATTGATTGTTTGTCTGAGGTGAATTGAATCTGACCAGAATCTGGCTAGGGGCGTATCGGGTTTTCGAATCGATGTGTCCAGTATGGGATTTGGTGAGGATATCCGGATTCCGGCAGGAGGGCCGGTGTAGTTCACCGTGGTGGTCGGAGAGACGGGACTGTGAGGGTGACCACACCGTAAAGACGAAGAATGCCGGAAATAATTACCCAAATGGAGATTCTAATCCCCCTCTTTTTCGAAAAAAGGTTCATAATGTACGACATCTATACCTATGTTGATATGATACCAATCCCGGTATCCCAAAATATTCTGGCTGATATAATCAGGGAAGTGTTTTCATCCTATGAGATATCAATAGAATCCATTATCCTTTTTGGGAGTCGTGTTTCGGGAAATGCCAGGGCTGATAGTGACTGGGATTTTCTCATTATCACCACAAAACGGTTCAATCATTCATTAAAACGAAAAATCACATCAGAAATCAGAAAAAAGATCCTCTTTGCCCATGATATTGACGTAGATCTGGTTGTGGTACCAAAAGAAGACATGGCAGATGGGATCACTGATACCGGACGAATGCTGTATTATGCATTTCGTGACGGCGTTGCGATATGACTGACCGGTTTCAAACGGTCAGGAATTGGTGCCAAAAAGCCGATAATGACCTGAAAGCTGCTGGACATGAGATCGATCATGAGGACGGGGCATTAGACACTGTTTGTTTTCATGCACAGCAGGCAGTGGAAAAATATCTCAAAGCATATCTCGTTTATCATGGAAAGGAGATACCAAGAACTCATGCTCTTATCAGACTCATTAAAGAGTGTATATCGATAGACGAATCTTTTCATAACCTGATTGAAAAAGAGATTGATGAACTCACAGATTATGCGATAGAAATTCGATATGCTGATGACTTCTACATTCCAAACAAAGCGGAAGCCAGAAATGCAATTGAAAAAGCTGAATTTGTAAAAGGATTCGTGAGATGTCGATTGCATGAAGGTGGACTCATTGACTGACCCGACAATACAAGATGAAAATGGATGTATATCGCCAGATTCATCATTCTGGAGACTCGTAGGATCAATACAAACACCCAATGTCAACGGGCGGGATCATGACCAATGCCTCTATGAAATGCCTGATCGTGATTTTGTTGATGATGGTATTCTGCCGCCCTAATTCATGAGAATGATACTGACCATTCCTCTGCAATACCCTGGATCCATGAGTTGACACCGAGGGATGTCATTTAAATCATAACCGGTATCACCAGCCAGGGATCACGAAGATCGCCGGCTGGTCCTCAACCCCCCCCTCACCAGGTTTCAGCAGCGGATCGAAAACGGGCAGTGAAGAGTTTCTCCGGATCATCGGTCTCATGGACGTTCGGAATCCGGACACCTTTCAGTTCTCCAAACCCGGCCGGAAGGAAGAGCTCAAAGTCCAGCGGCTGTCCTCCCCGGAAGACCGCCTCAAAGTACTTCCTGATGGCAGCCGGATCACTCTCGGTCTGGCGGGTGCTGCCGGTATATGCCCCCTTGTTTCCGGTTTTGTCTGCATACTGAAAGGCCGACCCGTACAATGATTGCAGAGAAACGCCATCCGGGTCTTCGGATCCATACATCACTCCGGTGAGCTGCCGCCACTTTGCATACTCCCATCCGGGCCACATCCCCTTCCCCCAGGAAAGACCGGGAACAAACGGGTCAGGACTGACAGTCTCTGCCTTTGACATCTCAAAGGCGAGGGTTGCTATCCACATGAGCATGTATTCATGCGCAAAATCAATCCGGCCCGTGTTCCAGGCAGCGTTAGAGTACTTCAGCAGAAAATTCACGGCCTGGTAAAAATTTCCCCTGAGAATCCCTGATTCCTGGTCTGTAAGCTGGATCTGGAGGGCATAGGAGAGGATCGCAAATCCCGATGTCCAGAATCCCTTTTTCCCGTTCTCATCATAATCGATGATCCCGTCACCGTTCTCATCAAACCCGGTCATGAACTCCTGGTAGAGAGAGGACCCGGTCAGTGTGTCATGAGCCTGTACATAACTGAGCAGCGTCTTTTGCATGTCCCAGAGCATACAGGTCGGGTTGTAATACATCGTGGTGGTCATCAGTTCACAAAACGCTCCGTCGCTCACCCGTCCCAGGTGACCGTTCACCGAGGCGAGCGGAGATCCGGTCACGCTGTCCCAGCCGGTGACATAATACTGCTGCTGCCCGACTCCCCGCTTCTCCGCATACCGGTAGAGATTGTAGCGGAAGAGTGGAGAGTCAAATCCCCGGGTCGTCACGATATTCCTCCCCTGGACTTCTGCAACCGGAACATGGCGGACAAATTCATTGGGCCAGTGGTTCTTCTCTTTCAGGGAAAGGCCTTCAGCCATCGGAACCGTCTTGAAACAGTACCGGGCACAGAGGAGGTCAAGGGCCACAGGGTCCAGTGATGTCCAGAGGTATCCTTCCGGAATCCTGACCGCGATCCCTTCGGGATTGTGATTGAGATTGATGATATCGATGGCATCAGAGACATGGATCATGAAGACCTTCTGTGCCTGAACCGCCCTGATGACATCGGCCTGGGTTCCCGGCATTCCAGCCGTCTTTGTCGCTTTGCAGGTACCATCCGGGTTCTTCACCGGCAGGTTGGTATTCGGGTCCACCTCGACCACCCAGGGCATGTGCGGCAGTTTTCCCTTAAATGACGGAGACGGGCCGGAGGGCATGGCATACTCCCACTCGGTCTCACAACTTCCCTTCTTTGCATGGCACCGGGTCGGGTACAGCCCGATTCCCAGGTTTTTGATAGCGTTCGTGATGAGATCCTGGGCATGGAGCTTGAGCTTGGGAACATTGACCAGCACACAGCCCGGGTACTTTCTGCAATCATCGGGATCTGCGGGGTCTCCCCCGATGATCACCTTGTGCAACGTGATCTCCGGGAAATTGGCACCGTCAGGGACCGGGACCGTCCTTCCCCGGGACGGGTCGCCAAGGTTGTTCAGGTCATAGACCAGCAACCGGTCTCCTGCCATTCCCGGCGGGAGGTACGTCCCGGCAATGCTCTCCTCGTATCCGTTCATCGGATCATCGGTATGGGAGGGGGGATGATGTCCTGCGAGGTATTTTCTGACAAAATAAAACGCCCACCCCCCATAAAAGTCTCCGCACCGGCCTTCGAAGATCGCTTCCGGGGTGAGGGTCCGGCCTGCCTGTGCCTGGTAGATGGTTGAGTATACTGAGACAGAGGTCGATGCCTCGCCAAGCAGCATCTGGTGATAGGAGATCTCCAGGGTATCATGGAACCACCGCATCAGGGCGGCGATCACCGACCAGTCCGTGCAGATCGGAGCGCCCAGATCCTCTTCGTGGGTTTCCGGGTGGATGACCGCCGGGCCGACAAGGTTGGGTTTGAAGAGCAGTTTTTTCCCTGCTGCAACCTCTGATCTCACCCGCAGAGAGAATTCCGTCTCCCGTTCAAGGGATCGCAGGGCCCGGTCAAGGCTGATATAGATGGCATCGATGGCAGAGGTGATACCGTTCCATGCCGTCTCATCGTTCTGGTTTATCACCTGTGCAAGGAGAGCCGGAATAGCAGCGTATGCCTGCGACGGGTCCATCCGGCAGCCGGCTACCGGTGATCCGTCACCATCTGTCTGTACGGTTCCGATCGGTGATGTCACATTCTCTTCCATCAACCCGGGATCCTGATTCGTGTTCATACATTCTCCTCTCTCTCTCTCTCAATTCTGTGTGCCTGGTGCTGTCATAATTCAGGTCACCGGTTCACCAGGCATCGCTCCTCCCAGGTCCGAATCGTGGCAGTACCTCTGAGCAGGTGTATCAAACCCTGAACATTATAAGAGTATGTGGCCGTCTTCCTCTCAAAAGTAGTATTATATCCGGCCTGCGTGATGTATCCTGAGAGGTTCCATGTCATCCGCAGGTTCCCATGGTTTTTTTGGAGAGTATCTGGCCCTTTTTGCCGCCAGTGAGGTCTATATCTACGTATTCATGGAGATTGTCACAAAGATCCATGCGGTTGAGCAGGTGATCTTCA
>CAZXRT010000104.1:0-7136 GCA_964642535.1 uncultured Methanospirillum sp. | reverse complement strand
CTCAAGAGCGTTTCTCGCAGGAGTTCAAGGGTTCGACTCCCTTTCCCCGCATTTAAACAGTAAGTTCGGTTCGAAGTCAGCTTTATTGTTCAAGAACAATCATTGTATCTCAACAGTTGTAATTTTACCCCTGAAATGGATATCAGTAGGCTCCTAATCAATATAAAACACCGAAGAGCCATTTTAACTCTTACATTTCATGATGACCTGCCAAATTCGATTCAATGGTGAAAAAAAAGGAGTTAAGGAGTCACCGGGGTGCCATAATTCTGAATTTTCTCCTGCATGTCAGGACTTAATGGTTTGACCAGTTCTGCATTATATGAACCACTCGGCGAATACGGGAGCGTATTGTTGAATATCTGCATCGCTGCTACTCCCCACGAGCGTGACTGTGCTGCAATCGTCCCTTCTTTCACTGCCGGATCAACATCGGTGGTGAATATCGAGATTGTATTATCGCTGTTTCGGACAATGTCGAACGTCCGGAACTGCTGAGGGAAGTCTCGCAATGATGATGTCTCCACCTCCCAGAAGCCGAGTTCCGGATGGTCAGAATCTGGTGATACCTGGGGGGTGATGGTATTGACATGACGATGCCCCGCTATCCACAGGATAAGATTCGGGTATTCATGGAGTTTAGCAAGGAGCTGCTGCTCGGAAACTTCTGCGACCGAACTCCATGCCATATAATCATCAAGCGAAGAATCATTCCCTTCCACTCCGATTGGTATGTGTGCGGCAATGATCATGAGTTTTCCTTCGGCCTGACCCTGATCAAGTTCACTAACCAGCCAGTCAAACTGTTTTTGATCAAGGGAACCATGCCCGTAGCCGCCAGCATCAGCATCGGTAGCAGGCTGTGTGTTGTCGAGAACAAAGACTTTGATCGGGATATCAGACTTCGGTTCAAATGAGTAATAGGCGATACCCGCTTTAGCATCAGACTGATTGAATCCGTGACCCTTCGGATTCGAAGTGGTGTTAAAGAACTCACCCATCCATTCTGATACAGTGAGAGCCCGGCGGTTTGGATCTGCTGCCAGCACTTTCGGAGGGGTCTTGAAGTCAGAGACATTGCCAACACCGATGAGATCTCCATACACCGTCCGGCCATCGATAGCCCCCATATAAAGCCCACGGTTCTTTATACCGTTTGGTTCTGTGAAAATATTTCCCACGTTGAGGATATATTCACCGGTATAGTTCGCTTTCAGATAATCATCAGGCGGGTTCGTCCCGATCCAGTTATGATCGTGATTTCCCAGAACCTGATACCAGGGTATTGATGTATTCAGTCCTGCTGCTTTGTATTCATCCTGATAATCATTGAGAGGGCCGGGAACCGGATCATCCTTCAGTCCGGAATCAGGATTGATCATCTTACCGTCGAAAACATCGATATACCATCGGATTTCATTGTATTGTTCATTGTTCGCTGCATCACCCAGACTGATTCCGAAATCAAATGGATCTTTTTTATGCAGAGCGTTTATCGTCTGGACCGCAGCATCGAGAACCTGAGTGGTAGAAAGCATAACCGGTGAATACCCTGAAGACTCACCCCCCTTATACCCATAGTAAATCGCCTGGGTAGGGGTTTCTTTGTCAGAGATATGAATGTCAGTCATGTCAAAGAAACGCAGCAGTTTTCCAGAATGAGTAGGAGAGGTGTTGTTATGCACCGGTGATAAAAGGTCCAGTCTTTTCTCATAGCCGAGTCCATCTCCATATTCCCAGTTCCCATATCCATTATTTGAATAGAGAGAAACCTCATACGGAAGAATCATCGGTGATGTTGAAGGCACGCTAACAGGAATAACAGTACGGTCAAGTGTGGTTACTACACTGGAATCTATTGGATAGGCTCCTGCTGTCACAATTATGAGGAATACTGCAATTAGTATTCCCATTGTTAATCCTGGTTTCACAGATCAACAAGGCCCATTCATCACTTATACCTATGGTTTTTGTAACATGTCCGATACCATGTTCAGAAACCAGAGCCGGTCTAAATCGTTATCCGGTGTAAGGTTCCGCAAGATACCCCGGTTCATTGGATCGTAAATAGGGACTGACATGGTGACATCCATGCCATGTTTCACCATGATGAAATTGCTCCCGATCTGCCTGGCCTTCGTAAACCCAAGCCGGAAAAAGCCATCTGCAGTTTAACCGGAGATGACCGGGAGCTTGTTTATCTATACGGTGATCTCCATGACCCGGGCACTCTGATTCTGCTCCGCCCGTTCATTGAGAACAGCGAGGCATCCCTGAATGGCATCCCTGATATTGACGAGGGCTTCCTCCACGGTCTCACCCTCGGAGTGACAGCCGGGAAGGGCCGGGCAACTGACAATAAAGCCGCCATCTTCGGTGTCTTCTTCGATGACGACTTTCAGATTCATACGATAATTATGAGGGGTTGAGATATAATAGGTTTACATCACCGGAGCGTTTGTAATCAGGGTATCTGGGTGCGTGGTGACATTATGATACGAAGTAAGCGAGGTTGAACATTTCGCTAATGCACTCTTCTTTTGTTTAAATATCCATAGAAAACCGCATTGAACCTTTGGCCGAAACTCCTCTTCCCGCATATAAACAGCCTCCCTATGGTCGGATCCCTTTTTTTCGGTTGTTGGTTTGTCTGCAGGATCAATACAATTTGAAGGTTATGGTGAACGAAGAAGAGATAATACGGGTCCTATCGCGTTCATATAATTTTTACCTGAAAAACGGTAACCGGTAAACAGTTTTCGCCAGGTACCTTGTTTCATCGAAGATCAAAAGGGACCAACGGGGTGACTTTCGCCACGTTTCACCATGATTACCTGGTTGCCGCTGTACCAATCGTGACCCTTGACGGGAAAAATTTCTGCCCGCAGCCAAGGCGGAGATGATGGAAAGGGTAAAAAAACGCAAAGTCACTAAGGCTTGCTACAGAGAATAACCATCCATTTCCACCCCGGGGAAAAATTGTTTTGCCGAGATCTGATAAACCCGGGGTGATGATAGGAATTCCTACAGCCGTGAATGGCCAGTATCTCGTTATTGTCCCATACATAAGAAACATTTAACCGGTATACCGGTTATAAGTTACCAGCATTAGTAATACATATCGGTGATCTACTCTGAACTCATCAAAAATCCTGGAGATCCTCTCTGCGTATAACAAATTCTGGAGGACCGCCCATATAGAGGCAGGTGTAGCAAGGGATCTCCTTCCTTACTGTCTCTCGCAGCTGAATAACCGGGAAGTCCTTGTTCTCAAAGGAATACGCAGGTCTGGGAAATCTACCCTCATGGCACAGGTGATTAGGGAACTTTTAGAACAGGGAGTCAATCCTGTTGCCATACTGAGGGTGAACCTGGAAGAACCCCTGTTCTCGACTGAATATTCAGTGGATCTGCTTGAACAGATCTACCGGGTATACCGGGAACGGGTCTGGCCTGAAGGCAAATGCTGGCTTTTTCTTGATGAAGTACAACAGATTCCAGGCTGGGAAAGTTGGGTCAGGGGAAGACTGGAGACCGAGGATCTGAAGATATTCGTGACCGGCTCATCATCCCAACTCCTCTCCCGGGAGATCGGAACCAGACTCACCGGGAGAAACATCTCATTTGAGGTTTTTCCCCTTTCTTTCACAGAGTTCCTCAGGTTTCACCACATAGAGATCAAAAGGGAAATCGATTATATTGATAAAAAACCGATTATCAGAAATTTATTCGATAAATATCTCCAATTTGGGGGTTTTCCCGAGGTGGTACTGAGAGAGTCTTCAGATGACAAGGAGCTCCTTCTCAGTCAGTACTTTGATGATCTGGTGTACAGGGATATCGTTTCCAGATATGAGATCAGGGACGTGGCAAATCTAAGGAATCTTGCAATATATCTGCTCACCCAGGTAGCTCGTCAGACCAGCATCACGAAACTCAAGAACAATTTCTCGATATCACAGGATAAGACCGAGAATTATGTCTCTGCAATTATGGAGAGTTACCTCCTCTATGAACTCCGGGAATTTTCATACTCGATGAAAAAGTCCATGCGTGCCGGATTTAAGCCCTACACAATTGATACCGGCCTTAGAAACCGGGTTGCGTTCTCTTTCTCAGGGGATCTCGGTTGGCTCGTTGAGAATGTAGTTGCAGTTTCACTCCGTCGGGATCATAAAGAATTATTCTTCTCAAAAAACGGAAATGAGATAGATTTCCTGGTAAAAGAGGGGATGAAAATCACAAAACGAATCCAGGTCTGGTATGAAGATCCATCGATCATCGATATTCCTACCCGTGAATATGCAGGGTTTCCCCCAAAAGAAAAAGAGGGAGATGAGTCGATCCTGGTCACCAATGATTATGAGGGGATCATCGGAGGTGGATCTGGTCAGGTCAGGTGTATTCCAGTGATCAAGTACCTGCTTAAGATACCCGGGAATTGATTATGGGAATTGAGTCAGGGATGGGATACTATTGTTTCCGGGTTACCCCTCAGGGATATCAAGGCGAACATTCTGTGTAGATGAGAGGGCTCGCTTTCTCCCACAGTGTCTGAAAAACATCCCGTAATTGAGAATTTAAAAGAGCATCGCGGACCCTGATCATAATATAGGGCCTTATGAGGTCCCGCTGATCCTCTAATTCAAAAATACAGGTTTTCTCATCAATGAGAATGAAATTATGTTCAGTATTTAACCTTCGAATTTCAAACAAGCTAAAATTCATGAGATGATCATCGGCTTTCAGGATTCGTGAGGTGATCTGTGAGAAAAACTGAACATACGGAGAGTCAGGAAAAATAACCTTAACAGAAATCCCCTGTTTCAATAAACTCCCAATATTGTTAATGAGTGAATACAGGGTCCTTTCATCGAGTTCTGACGTAAAAGCACCATATCTGACATGGCTTACGTAAATAACATCTCTTTTCGCTTCAGTGTGAGCATTGATTAAATAATTGAGGATATCTTCGTTGGTATAGACAATCTGCAGATCCTGTACCGGTGAAAAAGATGCTTCATTCCTCTCCAAATCCTGCTCTAACTGAGTAATTATTGTTTTCAGATGATCACGCTGCTTCTCCTGTTCAACATAATGTCGCATATAGATTCGTTGAAAGGCAATTTCAGGAATGATTGCTTCATACCTTTTCGGTCTCCCTGAATGCTCGATAATAATGTTGCTTTCAAGTAGCGATGACAAGGTATCATAGATTTTCCCCATGGGAACCTGAGATTCTGATGACAATATCCTTGCATCAAGCGATCCTTTTCGGATCAGGCATTCATAAATCATCGCCTGGTATTTTGAAAGACCGATTTTCTGGAGCATTTCTATGGCAGACATTAAACTTCTTTGAGTTTATTTGGTGTGAATTTTATAATAAGATTGAGCAGGATACTCTTGATTATGGCACAGACTCGGAATAATATACAAACCCCTCTGGAAGTAGTAAAAGCGTTTTTTTCCGCAATGAACACGCTTGACTATGATACTGCACTATCATATGTATCCGACACCTGCGAATATGACAATAAACCCATGCCTGATGCCAGGGTTTTCGGACCGGCAGGTATTCGTGCTGCATTAGAACCGTTCTTTGCTCCCACTATCGAGAATGAATTTATCATCCTGCATGAAGCAGCGTCTGGCCCCGTGGTATTTATTGAGCGGCTTGACCGTCACCGCCTCTCTGAGGGATGGTTTGAATTACCGGTTATTGGAGTATTTGAGGTACATGATGGTCATATTACCCTCTGGAGAGATTACTTTGACCTTTCAACCATTGCACCGATGCTGGCAGCAGCCGGATTCAACCCCACTGCTCAATCAGGTAAATTTCCTTAAACAGCCGGGCAATTACCTGGTTCCGGATCTTTGAGACACCCTGCTTCAGATCCTCAATGGTCATCCACGGGAGAAGGATTCCGGGGTTTCTATCTCAATCAGGTCATTAAAATATGCCACCCGGACCAGTGCCCTTTTCTGGGAATAATCAGCAGGGACGATAGCGTTTATCAATACTGATAAGGTCGTCCGAATCTCCGGGTGATATCAACGCTTATTTCTTTCTGACCACCTCTGAATCAGAATAATTATCACCTGCCGAAACAAGGTTCATGGTGTGAAAACCGGAATTCTTATTCTTGGAATGATCCTGATCATCTCGGGAGTATCCGTCGCAGAGGATCTGACCGCAGATGGCCTGTATTCCCAGGGAACGAAAGCATATGAGGAGCAGAACTATGAAACCGCACTCGATCTGTTCAACCAGTCAGCAGCCGAATATGACCGGGAAGGAGATACCGAGGGTGCACGGACAGCTCTTCACAAGTTCAACCGTGCAAACTGGATATTGTATTCTATGCCGTTGAACAGAACACAGGCTCGTGATGTCCTTACCGAATCGCTCCCAACACTCTCCCAGGCTGACCGGGATCAGTTTCTGGAATCAGGCAGATCAATTCAGATAGTATCAGATGGCGAAGTCAGGTATTTTGACGGCATCGCAAATAATGCCGCATATCATAACGCCACGATCATGCAGGAACGCTCCCGTACACAGAACCATTCTGCATTTTTTGACGAGGTTTTTCCGCTAATTATCTCGAACAAATCCTTTGACGGGGCATATGGAAATCCCCACACCTTCACGGCACACAGTACATTAAATATTCCCCGGGAGATGCTGGCAGAAAACGGAACCCTGAAGGTCTGGTTCCCCCTTCCGGTAGAAATTGACAGTCAGAAGGATATCCGTATTCTCTCCCTCGAACCTGAGAGATATGCCATATCCGAACCGGTAACTGCCGGAGATATCGGGCAGGTGTACTATGAAATCCCCCTTGATGAGATGAGCGATTCGTTCATAAATCTCTCGGTATCCTACCAGTTTACTTCGTTTGAGCGACGGTTTGAGATAGATCCGGATACCATCGAACCATATGATACAACCAGTGAACTCTATCAGAAGTATACTGCATCACAACCAAATATTGAGCTCACCCCCAAAATTACCACCCTTGCAGAATCGATCATCGGCGATGAAAAGAATCCCTATCGCAAGGCCAGGCTGATTTATGAGTATATCATCACGACATATCCCTACAGCAATGTTCCTCATGCCTACCTGA
>CAZXRT010000103.1:0-7167 GCA_964642535.1 uncultured Methanospirillum sp. | reverse complement strand
TCGAGAGGACACTTTTCCCGGCAGAGAACGATCACTTTCTCCACACTGGGAGCATTACGCACCGCATCATCGACGATACTCTTGAGCGGGATCGTCTTTCCCCTTCGTTTCCCCACATCAGCGGTGATGACGATCTTAGCCTCTGCATCCCGGATCCGGGAGTGGAGAGCCTCGGCTCCAAAACCGGCATACACGATCGAATGAACGGCACCGATCCGGGCACAGGCAAGAATGGCAACCACATGTTCGGGAACAAACGGCATGTAGAAACAGACACGGTCACCCTTCTTTACACCGAGTTTTTTTAGGGCGTTGGCAAACCGCATAACAGCCCGGTAGAGCTGGCGGTAGGTCAGCACTTCTTCCCTGCCATCCTCCCCCCGCCAGATGATCGCCAGTTTGTTCCTCCTTCCGTTGTTGACATGACGGTCCAGGCAGTTGGAAGTGATATTCAGGGTCGCACCGGTGAACCACCGGGCGTACGGATGATTCCATTCCTTAACCCGGGTCCAGGGTTTTATCCACTCAAGTTCCTTTGCCTTTGCATCCCAGAAACCGTCGGGATCCGACAGAAATGTCTCATATGCGGCCCGGTACTCACCCAGTGCCGAGTTCTTCAGGTACGAAGGGTCAGGGATATAGGTCTTCTTTTCGATCTTTACTTCAAAATCCTTACTCATTGACTTCTCCTATCCGGAATCTGCATGTCAGAGCAGGTCAGATACGCGCAGTGATCACTGGCATCCCCTGACTATGCTCATCGCATTGATGAAGATCCCATTCCCCAATATTAAAATATATCATAATGTCGTACATAATTGCTGTTAGTAATAATTGAGTATTTATCGTAAAATCGGTAAAAATTCTACATTCTGAATAATATTATCTATGAAATTCCATCTGAATTTTTTTGCAGGTGTAGAGATTCTTTATCAGAAGGAATGACATAGGTATATGTACGACAAATACCGGTGAGGAGAGAATTCGTGATCGGGGACTTTGAGGAGATTACCAAAATACGTGAATTGCTAGCCGGACAACCACGGGGAATGTCGATAACCGAGATATCCCGTGAGCTCGGAATGCATCGGACGACCGTGGCCAAGTACCTGGATGGCCTGCAGATGAAAGGGGAAGTGGACATGAGAGTCGTGAGCACGGCGAAAATGTATCACCTCCAGACCCGGATTCCAACCTCTTCCATCAGGCATTTCTCCCGTGACCCGTTCATCCTCGTTTCCCACCGGCAGATGATCATCTCTGTTTCAGAAGGAGTCGCTGAACTCGTGGGCCTGAAGGAAGATCCTGCAGGGATGAGTATCGTGGATCCCCGGCTGTCCCCCCTGATGCAGGAGGATGTTCCTGCCCTTATCAAAAAAGCTATCCACGGTGATCGGGGCCAGGCGGATCTCTCACTGATCCGAAAAGGGGTTGCCATCTGGCTGAAAACTGATCTGCTTCCGGTCGTTTTTGACGATGGAAGACCGGGGTGTGCGATCATCTGCCATGATGAGACACAGTATCATGAAGCAGTGCTCAGAGCTGAACTGTGTGCCGGAGAGAATGAAGCCCTCACCTCTGATCAGAGCGAATTTATCTTCAGGTCCCGCCCTGACGGCACCCTCACTTTTGTGAACGAAGCCTTCTGCAGAAGGATGGAGAGGAAAAGATCGGATTTAATCGGATTTCCGTATGAACCGGTTATCTCGCATGAAGACCAGGAGAAACTCAGCCAGATGAAAAATGCGGTAACAAAGCAGAATCCAGTTGCGAAGATCACCTTCAAGGCGATCCAGCCTGACGGCATGGTAGCCTGGGAAGAATGGCTGTACAGGGGAATTTTCAGCAATACCAGCACCCTTACCGGATACCAGGCAGTTGGCAGGGATGTATCAGACCGCAGGCATCTTGAAGATCAACTCCAGACCTACCACGCCAACTTTGAGGCGATCATAAAACAGCGAACACGCGAGATGCGGGCTGCAAACCAGGACCTGATGGCAGAGATAGCCAGACGGGAGAAACTGGAGAGGGAACTGCTGATCATCAGGTTTGTCTTTGACCATGCCTCAGATTCGATCCTCCTGTTTGACAGGGAGGGAGGCATGTACCGGGCAAATGAGACAGCCTGCACCCTCCTCGGATATTCCGGGGATGAGATTCAGAACATCACCGTCTTTGATGTGAACCCGGAGATAACCCCTGATGTATGGAATGAGATGTGGTCCTCTGCAGACACCGATGCGGATATCTGCAGGGTCAGATCGGTTCATCGCCGCAGGGACGGAGAAATCTTCCCAGTGGAGATCTCGAGAAAATTCATCACTGCAGGGCCGATATCCCTATTCTGCTCAATTGCACGAAAGGTAGAAGATTCGCACGGAGGGAATGGAGAGGAGAAGGAAGTCTGTGGCAACCTCAAATCCGAATAATTATCCTCCCATATACCAAGATCTTCGATGCATATGCCAGGTGAGCAGGAATGACCAGGGTTCTTCTCGTTGATGATGAGCCAATGCTCCTGAACGTGGAGCGGCAGATCCTGGAGAAGAAATTTGGTTTCGTCATAGAAAGTGTTGAATCAGGTCCGAAAGCCCTGGAGATGCTCAAGGAAAGCACATTTGATGCCATCATCTCTGATTATTCCATGCCGGAGATGAACGGCCTTGAGCTTCTCAGAAAGATCAGGGAGACAGACAAACAGATCCCTTTTATCCTTTTCACGGTCAGGGAACGTGATGAAATTGCCCTGGAAGCCCTGAACAGCGGGGCTAACTTCTATGTGCAGAAAGAAGAGACACCCCATATTGCGTTCACCGAACTTGCTCATAAGGTCTCAACAGCGGTTGAACTCGTCCGGGCCCAGAGGAATTTACGAATCCAGCGAGATCTGGCGATATCATGTGCAGATTCGAAGGATATCAGAGAGATTCTGCAGTTCTGCCTTTATGCAGCAAAGGGTGTTTCAAACCTTGACGCTGTGGCTATTTACCTGATTGATGACCGTGAAAATCTCTCTCTTTCGATTTCGGATGGCTTTTCAGAGAGTTATTCCCAGCATGCCATTCAGGCCCACCTGATTCCTCTTTTCTTCTCTATCCTCAGGGGAACAGACAGTATCTTCAGGGATCAGCAGACAATCAACCTGTATTCACGAATTCTTGCAACAGAAGAAAACATTCACTCCGATGCCATTGTATCCCAGACCCATCACGGAAAACTGATCGGACTGATTCACCTCGCTTCTCACACCGATGATCTCGTTCTCTCTGCCCAGAACAAACGATCAGTCCAGGGGATTGCCCTCCAGATCGCAGGCCATATCTCTGACCGTCAGGCAGAAGATGCTATCACCGAGAGTGAGCGAAAATTAAAGACCCTCTTTGGGAATCTTCCCGGAATGGTCTATAAATGTGCCTTCGATGATGAGCGGACCATGGAACTGGTCAGTGAGGGGAGTATTGCACTGACCGGGCACAGCCCTGATGAACTGGTGGAGAAACAGGATCCTTCGTACCACTCGCTGATCCATCCAGAAGATCGCGTCCGGATGAGGGAGGTCATTGAACGGGCCGTAGCAAAACGTGTTCAGTTCAGACTGACATACCGAATCTTCACCAGCTCGATGAAGTTTAAATGGGTCTGGGAACAGGGTGCCGGCATTTATGACGATGACGGAACCGTCATCGGGCTGGAGGGGTTTGTGATAGATATCACCAGGCAGAAGATGCTTGATGACCAGGTTAAAACAAGCCAGAACAGGCTCAATATGCTCTTTTCCACGATGAACACCGGCTGTACCATCTTCCATGAGAGTGAGCGGGAAGGCAGATTTGTTCTGATCGAGATGAATGAAGCGGCCGAAAGGATAGAAGGAAGAAGAAAAGAAGAACTGAAAGGGAAACTGTTTGAAGAGATGTATGCATCTCAGGATACCGAAGACCTGATCAAGGCCTTCAAAGGCCTGATTGCCGATGGAAAAGCAAGAACTCTCACCAGGCAGTCATTTGATACCCCACAGGGAAAACAATGGCGTGAAGTCTTTCTCACTCTCTCCCTTCATGGGCACGGCCGCGAGATATTCATGATATACAGCGATATCTCGGATCATGTGCAGGACGAAGAGAAGATCATCGCCTCACTTCATGAGAAAGAACTCCTGCTCAAGGAGGTCCACCATCGGGTAAAAAATAACCTGCAGATTATATCAGGGATCCTGAAACTTCAGGCGATGCGGACAGAGGACCCGGTGACCAGTGAGATCCTCCAGGACTGTCGAAACCAGGTCTTTTCCATGGCAAATATCCATGAGATGCTGTATAATTCACGAGATATCAGCAGGATCCATGTCCGTGATTATGTGGAGAATCTGATCAATCACCTGAAACAGGAATATCAGGGAACAGGATCCCATATTTCCTTTGTCAGCGAGATTGATCCGGACATTATCCTGGACATTGAACGGTGCATCCCTTGTGGACTCATTTTAAATGAATTGATAACCAATGCAGTCAAATATGCATTTGAACCAGGAGGAGAGGGAGAGATCCGGGTTTCGTTCAGGCATCAGGAAACGATGTATATCATGGAAGTTGCTGATAATGGGAGGGGAATGTCTGAAGACAGTGAGAAAAAGACCACGTCCCTGGGCACTGAGCTCGTTCACCGTCTGACTCACCAGATCCATGGATCCATCACGGTATCCGGGGACAACGGTACCAGAATTACCATTAAATTCCATGATAATCCGGCAGTAAAAGGATCATTATGAGCAGGAGGATTCTGATCGTTGAGGATGAGGCAGTCACCTCGGTGATGCTGGAAAAGACATTAAAAGAACTCGGGTATGAAGTGGTAGGGAGTGCTTTTGATGGAGAAGAAGCAATAGCCCTGGCCCGGGACCGGCAACCGGACATCATCCTGATGGATATCACGATACAGGGAGATATGGACGGAATTGAGACTGCAAAGCGGATATATCAGCAGTACCATATCCCGATCATTTACCTTACCGCTCATTCTGACGATAACACGATCCGGCGTGCCGTTGAATCCGGGCCGTTCGGATACCTGATAAAACCCTTCAAGGAGCGTGAACTGTACAGTAACATTGAAATGGTCGCGCATAAGCACAAGTTATATCAGACAACAACCGCACAGCGGCAGCCACCCTCCAAACCTGATACTGCACCAGAACCCCAGCCCCGACAGCAGCCGTTACGCCCTCACACCCCGATCCTCAAACCCGGAGATTACCGACTCGCCATCCTTGCAATCCAGTCAATCCCCCATCCCGTCATCCTCTTTACCACCCGTGGAGAGATCATCTTCACCAATAATGCCTTCAGAATGTTTTTCAGAATCGATCCGCAGAAAAACGAATCAATCCATACCATTGACGGCCTTCCTGAGCTCTTCACAAAGATCTGGGAGTCAGGACGGGACCGGTTCAGGGAAGGAAAGGGTTTTTCCATAAACGGCCCCATCAGACTGAAAGGAGGAGTCCGGCGGGTGAGAATCGACATGATTCCTCTGATGGACAAAGGCAATCTGGAGTTTATCTCTTCGATAATCCTTCCTGAACCGGCAGGAGTTGCTCCCGGCGGTGGGATTCTGCCTGAGATGAATACCCTTATTGATGAGGCCGAGACCAGGCTGAAGGAGATCCGCTATCTCGCATCTCCTGAGGAAACCTACCGCATGAGAAGAATATCTCTGTATTCTACAGAAGTTCTGAAAAAAATCAAGGAACTCAGGGCGATCTCCTACCCGGGGAGCGAAGGTGAAAAGGGGATGAATCAGATGGTTAACGGGTAATCATTCAGGATCGTTGCCGGCAGCCGCATGGTAATATGGAACGCGGCCTGCGGGTAATGTTCCTCAAGAACGAGGAGTGAGCAGCGGTCAAGGTTACCGAATGATTCCCGATCAAACCGTGCTTCCGCTTCTTTGTAAAATGCAGTGATTTTTTCGGGAACATCCCCATAATCTTCTTTTATTATCGCTTTCCCGAATTTTTCCCCGATCTCAAATGGCATCGGGAGTTCGAGATCATCATACCAGAGTACACACCGGTCCACTTCGAAGATATCATGGCCGATGATCACGTACTTGAACTCGACATCCTGCTTGCGGGATGAATCTCCCGGTGAAACAATGAGATTATACAGAAAATCAAGGAAGAGACGCTTATTCGATTTCAGTTCGCCCCCCACCGCTTCACGGGAGAGACGTTTTGCCATATCAGGAATGGCATCCTCCCTTTCCAGTATCTGGAGAAACTGCTCCTGGGTTCTGATATGGTCAACAAGAACCTGCAGCGATCTGAACTGTTGATGAAGATCTCCAAGGCCTTTTGACATTGAGACAGCCATTATCTGTACTCTTCCTCTGGTTTTTCAGGAATATATGCATTCCTTATGAATTCCTTCTCTCTGATGAAATCCGGAAAAAGGTGGACGATGGACATCTGGTGATATATCGCAACATATGGTTTAATATTAAAATTGTTATGAAAGGTCCATCTCATCAAGGAAGGGCAGGATTCCTTTGATGACCGGCAGATCTTCATCATCTTCATCCACGGAGACGATAGTCACGATCAGCGGAACCGTGGTGAGGGCATCATCAAAGCAGGGACTCATCCTCCTCTGAAAAGACATGAAAGCACGAATCTCTATGAAAGGGCGCTCATCTTCCGGAGAAGAACCATAGGTGATCGTGTCCTGCTGATACGACGAGGAACGGGCAAGATCTTCCTCAAAATAGAGGATAATCCTGACATCACCCTTTTGTGCGATCGCTTCCAGAACACGGATATCTGTTTTTTTCCCCGGAACAAGACCGGCAGGAGAAGAAAGGGCAGGAGAAGTCATGAAAATTCAAATATACAATCCCCTGATATGGGGAAAAAAGCGTCGCTTTCACTGCCGGAAAAAAGGGAGGCTTTTCAGAGAAGCTGGAGATCAATCTCAACTGCAGCCACAGGCTGATCAATGTCAAATGCCGTGAGAACCCGGGGATGGATCTCTCCAAATACCCCGACAACCTTCCCATTCACCATAATTGAGGCTCTTCTTCCATCAATGAACGCAGGATCTGAAGATTCACGGGCCTCAAAGACAAGACCCATCTCGCGGCATACCGCATCCACCACAGCATATGACT
>CAZXRT010000102.1:1481-7169 GCA_964642535.1 uncultured Methanospirillum sp. | reverse complement strand
GAGAGCTCCCGATGCATCAAGTGCTATGCCTGTATCGAAAACTGCCCGATCTGCTACTGTATCGAGTGTTCGACCAAGAAATCCTGGTATGTCACTCCCGGTATGGTCCCGCCAGGGTTTATGTTCCACCTGATCCGGTTTGCCCACGTCTCTGACTCCTGTGTCAACTGTGGTCAGTGTGAGGAACTCTGTCCGATGGAGATCCCGAACGCCCTGTTCATGCACTCCCAGCAGACCGAGATCGAGAAGATGTTCGGACATGTACCGGGCCAGGACATGACTCCGCCAATCCATGCACTTGCAGAGGAGAAGGCAGAGCGTGCACGTCTTGATGCTACCGGAACCGATTCCATCTACGAGAACATCTTTACCGAGGAATAACCTCCTCTTATCTTTCATGGCCAGTGTACGACTGGTCATACCACTCATCAGCGGGATGTGGGAAGGGACACTCCCTTCCCTGCCTGTACCTGGACTATTCTATCCTGATTGTCTGATTGAACCCGGGTTACCGGAATACTCCCATATACAGAGTATATACTGCCAGAATGGTAAGCAGTCCCATGAACATTCTCTCCAGGATTGTTTTATTGACCCTGTCCGTGGCATAAGGAGATAATTGTGCCCCGATAATGACCGCAGGAACGGTTACTGCGATAACATTCCAGGGCACCTGAATGGAAGGGGAAGTCGTGGACCGGATCAGGTATGTCAGGGAAGCAATAATTGCGGATATTGCAATGATGACATGATTGGACCCAATACCAACCTTCATGGGTATTCCGGAGGTTATCATCCCGATCATTCCCAGATATCCGAGGCCCGAACCGGTGATTCCCTGGAGAACAGCCCCTGCTGTGTGGGCAAAAATTCTGATCCTGTATCCGCACCGGCAGTATGAGTATACTTTCCCGAACCGGTCAACGAGGATCGCCGGCCGGGGTTTTCCCCGGTGAATATGAATCAGGATTGTCATGTTTGCTGATTTTTCCTCTCCAATCTGCCTGATTATTCGTTTTGAATAATAATACGAGAGTACTGCAAAAAACAGGGCCATTGCGATGATACCAAAGAGAACACTTTTTGGAATGAAGAATGCGGTCAGTGACGAGATGATAACAACCGGGATGACCACGAGCAGCGAGAGTGTGACGATCTTCATATCAATAAGGCCGTACCGGAAAAAGCCAAGGGTGGCACTGCTGATACCAAATGACTGGGTGATGAGACCGATGATCACACTCTCTGCAGGACTGAATCCCGAGCCTGCAAGGGGAAGGATCACAGAAAAAAAGGGAACAAACAGAAGTGCTCCACTCAGCCCAAGCATATTTACAACCAGCGCTATCAGAAGGGCGAAGGGAAAGACCCAGAGATATGAAGTCCAGAATCCGGCATCACCAGGAACAGTTGAAAGGAGTGTGAATAGGAAGATGGGGATGATGAAGAGGACCAGAAGATGCTCATATTCCAAAATTCGTGATGTGAGAGCGTTGTTTGGGATATAGATCTCTTCCTCAATGATTCTTCACCCCGGCCGATCAGCGTAGTAACCCTATCCGGTGCCTGTCTGCTTAAATGTAATGCACGGCAAGCCAAACCCGCTTCACATGATAATACCGGGGATAAAAACTGTTCTGGTGCTCCTTTTTTCATATCAGATCAGAAAAGGGGGAAAAAAGTCAGAGGAGCTCATAATAGCGGAGAGAGCCACACCCCGCACACCGGTCTCCTTCCAGCAGGCCTTCCGGTATGGGCTCTTTACACACGCTGCAGACTGCGGAGTTCCATTTCTGTTTTAGGGTAACCTGAAGCCGTACCTTCTGGACTGACAGAATAGACCGTTTTGATTCCATTATCTCATCAACAAGACTTCTCACCATGGTCCTTTTAACGAATTCTGAACTATTGGCAAACCATTTCTCAAGAACCGGGTATGCCCCCAGCTTCTGTGTATCCACATATATGCGGTATCCTTCAACCGAATTTTCGAAACTCGGACGATTCATGGTAATTGCAAATCTGCCGATGTTGACGATACGCAGACGGTGATTCCCTACAGTGCAGTAGGCGATGACCTGAAGGGGATCGGGAAGGCATTTGAGCGTTTCACATACGGCATACACCTTCTCGCCAGGCTTTGCTCCCAGCAGTTCCAGCCCGTAATCGACCATCCCAATTCCGATTAACAGTCCCGGGGCTGCATAGGTATGAAATGGAATACACCGCCGGTAGTAGTCCTGGAATGCCGGATCATACCCGAGTTCCTGGAGTTTTAACAGGAGTTCATCCTGTGTATACTCATGCTGATCCATGAAGTATTCAATGACAGGAAAAAAATTAAAGATTTGGAAACGTAACGGAAGGCCTCCAAAAATGAGGATTGATTCTGCTGCACGGGCCGAAATGTCAGAGCATCTAATCAAGGTCTGCCAGATTCCATCATCCCTTCCGTTCGGCCTTCTGCATCTGCTTTCCAATCCGTCTCCACCTCCATTCTCCCTTCAGGAGATCAGGAACACGGATTCAGCGCATGATATTTCCGGTTGAAATGACTTTTTTTCCGTGGAATCGTTTTCCCATGGTATGACCGGGGGAATATGAGAGAATATGATTAAGCTAAAAATATTATGGTTATCTGAAGGAATACCAAAAACCTTTACCTTTTTTTCCAGAATAAATTCGACATATTTATCTTCTCTCTTTAAAAACTGGGTTTTTATGCTTACCATCCATTCTTTCTGGTAACAGACCTTTGGTCAGGTCAACCGATAGTATTCTGAAATCAAAGAATTTTGTTTCAGATGTGCAGGGGTTGATCGTTGCCGAAAAGAGACAACGGGAAGTCTCTTTTTGGCATTTGGATATAAAGGGCAGAATTTTGGTGAGCTAAGGGTTTATTGACCCTTTCCGCTTGTAACACATGAACTCGGGGAATTTTATGACGACTAGTCATCAAGGATTGATAACCTACGTTCAGACAACCTGTCCCTACTGCGGTGTCGGGTGTGCTCTGAACCTCGTGGTGAAAGACGAGAAAGTAGTTGGTGTTGAACCCTGCAAACGCAGTCCGATCAATGAAGGAAAACTCTGTCCAAAAGGAGTGACCTGCTGGGAGTCGGTTCACAGCCCTGACCGGCTGACAACACCACTGATTAAGAAGAATGGAAAATTTGTCGAGGCTGACTGGGACGAAGCACTCGGCCTTGTTGCAAAGAAACTGAAAGAGACAAGTGACAAGCACGGGCCAAAAGGCCTTGGATTCCAGACCTCATGCAGAACAGTCAATGAAGACTGTTACATCTTCCAGAAGTTTGCAAGAGTCGGATTCAAGACGAACAATGTTGACAACTGTGCACGTATCTGTCACGGTCCCTCTGTTGCCGGTCTCTCCCTCTCATTTGGGTCAGGTGCAGCAACCAACGGATTTGAAGATTCCCTGAATTCTGATTTTATCCTTGTCTGGGGATCTAATGCCCTGGAGGCGCACCCTCTTGCCGGACGGCGGCTTGTTCAGGCAAAAATGAAAGGGATCCCGATCTATGCGGTCGACCCACGGCTCTCCACAACTGCCAAGATTGCAGACAAGTGGATCCAGTTCAATCCGTCTACCCATATCGCCCTTGCCAACTCGATGATGTACTGGATCATCAAGGCTGACAAGCATGATAAGAAGTTCATCGAGGAGAGGGTAAACGGCTTTGATGACCTGAAGAAGACCGTGGAAAAGTATGCAGATGTCGAGGATATCACCGGGGTTCCGACAGAAGTTGTCAAGGATCTTGCCTACCGGTATGCATCTGCAAAGAACGCAGTCATCATCTACTGCCTTGGAATCACAGAACTGACAACGGGAACTGACAACGTCAGATCCATGGGCAACCTGGCTCTCCTGACCGGAAACGTCGGCCGTCCGGGTGTCGGTGTCAATCCGCTTCGTGGACAGAACAACGTGCAGGGTGCCTGTGATATGGGTGCCTACCCGAACGTCTACTCGGGATACCAGAAATGCGAGGTTGCTGACAACCGGGCCAGGATGGAGAAGGCATGGGGCACTTCCGGTCTTCCTGACTGGTATGGATCCACCCTGGTTGAACAGATCAAGCAGTGTGGTAATGAGATCAAAGCGATGTACATCCTTGGTCTGAACCCGGTGGTGACCTATCCTGACTCAAACCTGGTGAAAAAGCAGCTGGAAAAGCTTGACTTCCTGGTTGTCCAGGACATCTTCATGACTGAAACGTGTCAGTATGCCGATGTTATCCTGCCGGGAGCCTGTTTTGCAGAAAAGGACGGGACGTTTACCAGTGGTGAACGCAGGATCAACCGGGTCAGAAAGGCAGTCAATCCGCCTGGAAAGTCAAAGGAAGACATTCACATCATCTCGGAGCTTGCAAAGAAGATGGGGCTCAAGGGCTTTGATCTCCCGACGGCAAAGGATGTGTGGGATGATATGAGGAACTGCACTCCGAACATGTTCGGAGCCAGCTACGAAAAACTGGAAAAACCCGAGTCCATTGTCTGGCCCTGCCCGACACTTGAGCATCCGGGAACTCCGATCCTGCATATCGGGAAGTTTTCAACTGCTGACGGTAAGGGAAACCTCTTTGGACTCGAGTACCGTCCTCCGGCAGAAGTTGCTGATGCAGAGTATCCCTTCACCCTGATGACCGGCAGGCTCATCTTCCACTATCACTCCCGGACCCAGACCGACCGGTGTGCTGCCCTCCATTACGAGGTGCCCGAATCCTATGTTCAGATCAATATCGATGATGCAAAACGTCTCGGTATCGCTGAAGGGGAGAAGATCCTCTTAAAGAGCCGTCGTGGTCAGACAGAAACCCTCGCCCGGGTTACGGATGAGATCGGATCCGGTGTCCTGTATATGACCATGCACTTCAATGAAGGTGTGAACAACCTGACCAACACGGCTCTGGATCCGATGTCCAAGATGCCTGAACTGAAACACTGTGCTGTGTCTGTTGCAAAGATGGGAGGAAAATAAGATGGCAGCAAAAGGAGAACTCCTGTACGCATGGACCACTGACAGCGGCCTTGCAAAGAAGGCGGAATGTGGTGGTGCCGTCACTGCCCTTCTGAAATATGCCCTTGAGAGCAAAATGGTTGACGCGGTTGTTGCCGTGAAAAAGGGTCATGACCTGTATGATGCAGTGCCGGTAGCAATAACCGACCCGAAAGATCTTGACCAGACTGCCGGTTCACTCCACTGTGGAACCCTGCTCATGTCCACGTTCATCAGGAATTACCTGGACGGGGCAAAAAAGATGAAACTCGGTGTCGTGGTGAAGGGCTGCGACCTCATGAGCCTTGTCGAGATGGCAAAGCGCAATGATGTCGACATGAACAATATCATCACCATCGGTGTGAACTGTGGAGGATCCGTCAACCCTACGGTGGCACGCAAGATGATCAAGGCCAAATACGGCGTCGATCCCGACACGGTTCACAAGGAAGAGATCGATAAAGGCCAGTTCATCATCGAGTACGAGGGCGGCCATAAGGGGATCCCGATTGACGAACTCGAAGAGGAAGGATTTGGTCGCCGGTCCAACTGCCGCAGGTGCAAGTATAAAGTTCCCCGTCAGGCTGATCTTGCCTGTGGTAACTGGGGAGTCATCGGTGAGAAGGCCGGGAAAGCAACCTTTGTTGAGGTTTGCAGCGAGAAAG
>CAZXRT010000102.1:0-1471 GCA_964642535.1 uncultured Methanospirillum sp. | reverse complement strand
TGCTGACCTGGTAACAAAGGCCGCTGCTGCCAAGAAGATCGAGGTTGCCAAGGCAGAAGCAAAGGGAGTTGAGATCAGGGCGAAGGTTGAAGGTGCCATGCTCAAGCTTGGTGACAAGTGGAGAAAGCATGACTTTACCGCTCTCAGGGACGACCTGTGGGGTATCATCAGCAAGGAGACCTCCCGCTGTATCAAGTGCTACTCCTGTATTGAGAAATGCCCGGTCTGTTCACCGACAGCATTCGAGGGAAGGCCGGAATCACTGATGGTCAGGCCCGGATTCCTGCCGTCTGATCCGATGTTCCATCTCCGGAGGTTTGCACACATCTCTGACAGCTGTATCAATTGTGGACAGTGTGAAGAACTCTGTCCGGTGGAGATCCCGCTGGCCCTCTTCTCCCATGCAATCAGGGTCGAGGGTGACATTGCATTTGAACCCAAGCTTGGAAAAGCATCGTACACGAACTAACCGGCTGAACCACTCATCACATCTTCCGGTGTGTATCCTGTGAAGCCCTGCCTGGCTGACAGGCATTAGGATATGGGGGGGTTGCGGCCTGTCAGGAGAGGGTCCTGATGGAATCCCTCCTCTCTCTATCCTGGTTCATCTTTTTTGGGTTTCCGATCTGCATCTTTTTCTCTTTCAGATTCGAATCATTCTCATGGAACGGCAGTCAGGATCACCGGATGAGTCTGTATGGTCCGGAGAATGGACTCCGGTGTACAATCCTGCAACACGGGAGATTGTCGGGAGAGTGCCATGCCAGAGCCCGGGAGATGTGGATGAGGCTGTTTCAGCTGCACAATCCGCGATGCCGGGATGGGCATCACGGGATCCGTCAGATCGGGGAAAAGTGCTCTATGCCGCTTCAGTTCAGGTACGCGGGCAGCAGGATGCCCTTTCCCGGCTCCTGACCCGTGAACAGGGAAAACCTCTCCGGGAATCGCGAAATGAGATTGCGGGATTTGCCCGGATTCTTGAGTACTATGCATCGGTATGCGGAACAGTCAGGGGAGATTACAGTTATTCATCGCTGTACGGCCATGCAATCGTCTCACGAAAACCGATCGGAATCTGTGGAGCGATCATTCCCTGGAATGTTCCGGCAATCATCATGGGATGGAAGGTAGGTCCTGCCCTTGCTGCCGGAAACGGGGTGATTCTCAAACCAGCGTCTACCGCTCCCCTGACCTGTACTGCTCTTGCCTCCATCCTCACCAATGCAGGACTGCCGGAGGGAGTTTTAGAAGTGGTTACAGGACCGGGGGAGATCGTAGGTGATGCTATCGTCACGCATCCTCATATCAGGGCAGTATCATTTACCGGTGAGGTGGCGACCGGAAAGCAGGTATCATCCCGGGCAGCTCCCCTTCTCAAGCGTATGACCCTGGAACTGGGCGGAAGTGATCCGATGATCATCTGTCGTGATGCCGATCTGACGAATGCTGCAAAAGGTGCCGTCAGCGGGAG
>CAZXRT010000101.1:3356-7219 GCA_964642535.1 uncultured Methanospirillum sp. | reverse complement strand
CCGGCATGATCCTGTTCGGCATGATTGATGATGATGTAATCAATCCTGTCAATTCCAAGTCGGATCAGGTTCCCGATAAATTCTTCATCCGCAGAGGGATCCACGGTGTCAATAAGTGCGGTCTTTTCACTTCCCCTGATGATGTATGAATTGTATGAGGTGCCTTCGGGCAGGGGAATCAGTTCATCAAAGATTTTCCTGTCCCAGTCAATAACACCGACTGAAAATATCTGTTCTGAGATTGGACGGACTGCCATGATATTCCTCTGAGATCACATCCGTGATCGGTTATTCCGTCTGGTTGGACGGATAACCGGATAAAGAGTTGTATCGTTGGTTACCGGAAACAGACCCAGTATTGACGGTGTATCTGTTTCAGATCAGCAACCATTTTCTCCACCGTGTTTATGGCCTGCACAGAAACTGATCGGTGAAGCATTTCAAGCAGGGTATCTGGTTCACGGATAGAGGAAAGATCGAGGCCGGCCATTGCTGCAATGATGCCCAGGTTCGTATATGGCAGCCCTCCCTCCACGCTGTATCCGCCTTCCAGGACAACCAGCAGTCTTCCTGAGCAGAATGTGTCTGCAAGGATACAGATCTCCTGCATCATACCGGCATATCCCCGTGCAGTCAGGGCCAGACCCGTGAGCGGATCGGTGAAATGATTATCCTGTCCTGCAGAAATGACAATACAATCTGGTTGAAAATCTTCAGCAACTGGAATAATAATCTCTTTGAGGAGATACTGGTAGACCTGGTCTGAACTGCCGGCAGGCACCGGCATGTTTATTGTATAGCCTTCTCCTTCACCCGCTCCGATCTCGTCGATCTGACCGGTACCCGGGTAAAACGGGTACTGGTGCACAGAAAGGAAGAGAACGGATGGATCCTCATAAAAAATCTCCTGGGTTCCGTTTCCGTGGTGAGCATCCCAGTCAAGGACCATTACCCGTTTCATTCCCCTTTGCTGAAGGTGCCTGACCGCGATGGCAGCGTTGTTCATATAACAAAAACCCGCTCCATTTCCAATCCCGCAATGATGGCCTGGCGGGCGGCAGATAACAAAGGCATTTCGTACCGTCCGATCAAGGATTGCATCTGCCCCGGTAACCGCCCCTCCTGCTGCCAGTACTGCGTCGCTGATGAGGCCTTTTGGGATGATCGTATCATAATCGATCATCCCTCCGGTCAGACTTGCCTCCTCGAGATATGCAAGGTATTCCGCAGAATGAACGGCCAGAATCTCATTTCTGGCAGCCTTGCGAGGGGTGATGAGAAGGATCTCCTCAAGATCGAATACTCCTTCTTCAACAAGCTGATCCATGGTATACGAGAGTCGCTCCACCCGTTCCGGATGAGTTGCACTCTGTTCATGGTGAAGATAGGATGGTGAAAAGACGATTCCTGTTCTCATGGTGCCTCTGCAGTAATTCCCGGTGCAATTCCCGTTACAAAATCAGTAATGCAGGCCTGGACATGGCCGCCTCTCACCACGTTGTACGAGGAGAACCGTGTTGTGAGAAGTTCCCTGAGATCTTCCTTTGGGGCTCCTTCCCTTCGTGCCATATCCCTGACTAGCTCCCCAGCATAGGTGAGAAGATCATCACCACAGGTATCACCGGGGAAGGGATATTCGACTCCGTTGAGTGTGATGATACGCCTCCCGGAATCTGCGTGGACATGAACACTGATACTGACCCGGGATACTGCTGCACCAACGGCATTTGCAGAAGCGGCATGTTCAGGAATCACATACGGGCATCGGGCAGCCTGAGCCAGATCTGGAACAAGCCAGGGGGCAAGGAACCCGGTTCCGACAATGATTCTGGGATCAACGGCATGGATGATATCCCCGATATTGCTGATATATTTTTCAACCGCTTCTCCTGCTTTGTCTTTCTGCATACACAGTGATCGCTTTTGATCACCGATATCAGCGCCAAGAACATTCAGAGCATCGGTCAGAGTCGGCTCTGCTCCCCCGTATGCTCGCGCGTTTCCTGCTCTGAACTGCTGGAGGTCGTCCCTGATGCATGAATCGCCACCGTAGGGGATGGTATCTGATGATACCGCGTGAATCATGGTTCTTTTCCCGTTCAGGAACAGTTGTTCAAGGAGAGGTTTTCCATCTGTCAGGGGAACGAGATCGGTGGTGGTCCCCCCGATATCCACCACCAGGCAGTCTTTCCTGCCAGAAAGGTACGAAGCTCCCAGAGCAACGGTTGCAGGACTTGAATGGTACAGGAGTGACGGGTTCTCAGCAACCCTGCCCGGTCCGCACAGGCCACCGTCAGAGGTCACATACAAAAAATCCGGATGGATATTTTGTATTGTCCGGGTCAGGCGGGTGACTTTTGCCTTGATTCCTGCGTTTATTCTTGTGGTGGCTATCCGTGCAGGAAAATTGAGTCCGCCAAGAGGAGCACTGATGGCAATTTGATCATCATCGAAGAAATGACGGGCGATATCTCTGACAATCTCTTCAAGCATGGGATTTCGTACCGAGAATTTTCCTGCAATTGCAATTGCATCTGCCCTGCATCCCCTGAGCAGGGTTTCAATCTCGCTCGTATGTACCGGCTCAAGAACGTCTCCCCGGGGGCTGACTGCTCCCTGTACCGCTCCCCTGAAGACGAGTCCGGGTCCTGGTATCGTAATCGTCCGAACCCTGATACCTGAACCGGTGATCATCTCATTGAGGGGCTGGGAAGTGCTTACTGCAAGTCTCGATCCCTTTTTGACTTCCCTCAGTGCAGTTTCAAGCCCGGATGGGTTTGGAATCTTGACTGTCCGGATTCCATCCTCAACCAGCGCGATGTCGGTATTTGTTCCCCCGATATCTATTCCGGTAAACATCCCCCTCCTCCTTCCCCATCAGCATAAGTTCCCGGAAGGTACACCTGATGAGTGTAACCCGGGTTCTGCTCTATGTTGTATATCTGCCTGAACCTGATTATCCTGATCAATCGTTGATGGTCTGCCTGTATCATGACGCTTCAGTGTGAAGAAGGGGAGAGTGTCCTGAAGAAGACCATAACTGCGGTATTCTACACTCATAAGACCCGCCATATCTCAAAGATGTATGTGACTGACCGCAGGCTGGTTCTGAAAAACCGTGCGGGCGAATTCATCAGACTCTCCTATGATCATATTCATGAGATCACTGTTGAGGATGGAAAAAAAGTTTGTATCCGGTGTAACTCTCCCCAGACTTTTTTCCAGGAACGGGAAGAATATCTTCGTCTTTATCTCCAGGGGCTGAAACGAAAGGAAGGAAATGTTATCGCCATTCTTGATGATCCAAAATGGGCACAATCATGGATGAAATACTTAAATTCCCTCGTCCGCAAATATCAGTCTGGTGTAGCCCGGAAAAAACGGGAGATGCAGAGCGAGGAAGATGAACTCCTCTTTATTGAGGGGATGCAGCGGCGCTCCCATGGTCTTGATCCATTTGCCATCGTAAAAACAAAAGAAAAACTGTTGATCTGGTTTGATTCCACTGAGCTGGATGCCTGCACCATGTATGCCACCGGAGATCATCTCCTCGTCAAGGTAAAATCCGCAGATTATCTGGTTATTCCGTATTCTGTAATTTATTCAACCACAACCATGGGGAAAGGCCGTATTTGTCTCACGTTCTCTTTTCCCCAGGAGGTTGAGGGTTTTCCGGCACCTCTCTCAAAGATGTATATTCAGCGGATCCCTTCACCTGATGAACAGTACCCGCAGCAGATGCAGGAGCGATGGGTTGAAGGATGGATGGAATTTTTTACCCGGGTTACATCTGCATTTAAAGCCCATAAAGGGGCCATCAGCCATGATGAGATGCTGGAAATGCTTGTCGAGATGAAACACAG
>CAZXRT010000101.1:0-3256 GCA_964642535.1 uncultured Methanospirillum sp. | reverse complement strand
CCCCTCACCTGAAAGCATGGATCCTGAGCAGGAAGCAGTCCGCACGATTGTAAACCTTATGGCAGTAAGTGCCAGGACTGCCCCCAAAGGAAAAGGAATTGATACGATCCAAACCTGTGCTTTGTACGGGCAGGAACTTGCAGAATTATCCCGTGAGATGGAAGCAACCGGGATGAAAATTGGGTTTTCCTTCTTTCTTCGTGACGCGAAAAACATCGCTTCTGCCTCTGCATGCCTGCTCGTCGGATGCAGGGGAAACGAACATCTGGGCCTGAATTGTGGGGGCTGCGGTTTTTCAACCTGTGCTGAGATGAATGAAACATTTCAGGGACGCAGGAAGGATACCCTTTTCCAGGGCCCGGTCTGCGCGATTCGCATGGCAGACCTCGGAATTGCAGTAGGTTCAGCGGTGAAAACGGCCCAGATACACAATGCCGATAACCGGGTATTCTTCTCTGCCGGAGTTACCGCACTCTCCATGGGTCTGCTCCCTGGTTGCACTACTGCCTATGCGATTCCCCTGTCTGTCACGGGTAAAAATATCTTCTTTGATAGGTGATGGTGATTACATGCCTGTTCTAAAGATTCGGGGCGGTGATCTGGACCTGGTTGAATACGATTTCATCTCGTTCAGACCGGGAGAAAACCTCAATACCAAGGGGTATGAGGGAACCTATCAACTATCCGTCAGCCCTGATCCGGTAAAGGTCCGATCACCGGGAAGAATCCATCTCACTGTCCTTGATATGAACCGGTTCTCTCCCGGCCACCCCGGTGGTGGTGGAATCGGATTTGCAATTGCCGTCTATGCACATGTTACTGTGCAATGCATACCCTCCGGTTTTTCCATCGAATACGGCAGACCGGCAATCATTGAACATTTTCTCCGATTATTTTCAACTGTTGTCGGATACAGGGGAGGATTTTTTGTCCTGGCACAGGATCATGATTACAAGCATGTTGGTCTTGGATCAACCAGCACCATCCTGATGGCGGTTGCTGCTGCCGTGAATCAGGCAGTGGGTTCTCCCCTGACCAGGGATCAGCTCCGTGTTCTCATCGGGAATAATTATGTCGAGGAGACCGAAGGGGGATTCATCGCGTATGGATTTGAAACCGGTGTCGGACCTGCGGTCAGCAGTTATGGCGGGATGGCAGTCATGGGTGATGATCTCACCGTCGTATACCGGCAGGAGTTCGCTCATAAAAAGCATGTCCATATCGTCATCCCTCCCAGCGCCATATCATCTGCCGGAGAAGAGGAGTTTGCGCTGCTGATGAACAAGGCACGAACCCTTGACTACCGCGATCGCGAGCAGAAGGCGTACTGTACCCTTATGGATTTCATTCCTGCCCTTCATGATGGTGATCTGGTGCGGATGGGTGAGGTGATGTGGGAGATTGAATTCAGGGGATCAAAACGGGCAGAAATAGAACACCACTCCTTTGAATTGTACCAGTATATGAATCAACTTCGTAAATCAGGTCTAGAATTCGTGGGGATGAGTTCTGTCGGACCTTCCATTGCGATCATCACCTCCCGCACGGCAGAAGAGATCAAAGGAACGCTTGATGCATTAGGGCTGAAGATCGCGATCAGCACGGTAGTGAATAATCAGGGACTCGTCTTTGAGTAAGTTCCATCATCGTATCATCTTCTTTTTGAAAGGAACCCCCGAAGAAATAATGCCGGTAGACATCAGATCATTGAGGATGATCTCTGCGGGGAAAGGAGATTGAAAGCTCTTGGATGTACCCTCTCCGGCGGGCTGATATATTTCTCCCCCCTGATTAACCGGGCACTTCGCCTCACAGTACCCTTCATGCTTGGGGCCTGCCTTTTGGGAATACTGTATTCTGTCTACGATTATCATCGTTTTCTGGAGATCGCCGGCCTATTAATCGTATACTTTATTCCTCCGGCGGGAAAGGAGAGTGTGATACCTGCTGCTATCGCAATGGGAATCCCATGGATGACAATCTGTCTCTCCCTGACCGTGGTTGATCTCCTCTGCTGTATTTTCATGCTCTGGAATTTTGAAATCCTTGGAATGATCCCCTTTCTCGGTCCCCGAATCACCCGTCTTATGCGAAGGGGGAGTGAGACAATTTCCCGCCATGCATGGCTGGAGAAGATCTATTTTATCGGCCTGATTTTTTTTGTCTTTATCCCCTTTCAGGGGACGGGATCCATCGCAGGAACTATCCTTGGGAAGATGGCAGGAATGCCTTCAGTTGAGATATTCCTGGCAGTCACAATCGGAGCCACATTGCAGAGTTTTTTCATTGGATTGTCGGCATATGCCCTGAACAAGTACTTCGGTCTCAACCTGTGGTATCTCGTGGCCTTTATTCTGGGACTCATTATTATTCTCACGGTTGGCTCGTATCTGTGGCACCGGTTTATGAATCCTGCAAAAACCGGCCTCTGATTCACCGGGAACGAATCCACGCGATGATGATAAGAATGAATGAAGCAAGAATACTCAGACCGAAGAGAAATGAAACGACGGAAAAGATCTGATCCCGATACATCACGAGGACTGGAATTATGCCGCACAGGTAGCCTGATCCGCATACAACCGGCGGCCATATCAGGGCACCCAGAATATTGTAACCGGTGAATTTTCGAAGATCCATTCTGCTGATCCCGGCAAGGAATGGTGTCATCGTCCTGATGACCGGAATGAACCTCCCGATGGTGATGGCAGTGTTTCCCCATTTATGGTAAAAATATTCACTATTCTGCAGATTTTTCCGGGTGATGATATGGGAGAAGTGGTTCGTTATCAGAGGGAGGCCCAGTTTTTTCCCCAGATTGTAGTTTATCTGATATCCTGTCGCTGCTGCCAGAATGAACGTTCCGAGAAGAAGGAATGGGTTGAGAAACGTTCCTGCGGCCAGCATCCCGGAGAGAAATAACAGGGAATCCCCGGGTAGCCAGATCATCGGAGGTACTCCGTTTTCCAGAAAGATGATGGCAAAGAGGATTGGGTAGATACACAGACTGCCGTCACCGTGCCCTTCGGTGACCAGTCCGGTCAGAATTCCGGTGAGTTCTGCAGGCATCATCGATCAGATGAATGTCTGTTCTTTTCTCTCAAGTATCCTGTGATCGATGGATCCACACGCTTTAACCTCTCCGCGGTAGACCCTTTTCTACCAGAGGCCGGTCTTGCCGGACGGAGTCTTTCTTCATGCATGAATATGGAATCGCCTATGATATTGTGGAGACGGCACGTCGTGCCGGACTTGA
>CAZXRT010000100.1:0-7245 GCA_964642535.1 uncultured Methanospirillum sp. | reverse complement strand
GTTGCAGCGGTGATCTGCAGGTTCATGGCTCCCCGGTAGACATCAGCGATCGCATTGACCAGCCGGTACCACTCACCCTCCCTGATTCCTTCAACCGGCTCTCCTTCCCGGACAGAAAACCTGACCGCCCCGGTATCGTCAGCGAGGACTCCGGTCATCCGGACCGGGCCTTCACTTCGATGGGAGAGGCTGACAACCTTTCCGGTAATACTGACCACTCCCCGCTGGATATCCCTGAGAGGGATCTCGGACGGGACTGGAATCTGATCCTCATTCAGGGAGGTAATTCTCGTCTGGGCGTTGATCTTGTATCCTGGTTGGCCGTTATATTCATCCCTGATAATCGATTCGAACCGGTACCATGTCCCGGTTGTCAGGGTAGGCGCCCCGGCGTTGGCCCAGACAGTGAACCTGACTGTTCCTGTCTGGTCTGCCAGAATGCCACTCTGGGCGATCGCCTGGGATCGGGGGGGAAAGATGGCTGTCACCACCCCTGTGGTATCAATCCGTTCTCCTGACCGGGATGAGTCATGGGACTGGATACTGATAGCCGAGGGGTCATCAGGGAGGATAGTAGCACCGTTTATCGTGAGTGATACCCTGCCGTTAAACTCGTCCGCGGAGACGTAATAGAGGGTATATACCATTCCGGGTGCCAGACGCTGGGCTGATTCATCTTTCCAGGTTACGAATCTGATCGTTGCAGTCTCATCACCAAGAATTCCTGACTGGAAAATCCTCTCACTGGAACTCTCATATTCCTGAACTACCTTGACCCTGATGCAGGCAATTCCCGGTTTCACCTGGTCTACCGGGATGATTGCCGGCCGAAGACTCCTGTCATCGTTAATCAGTTCAATCACTGTTCCGGAATGTATCTGCAGATTCATGGCTCCCCGGTAGAGATCAGCGGTCGCGTTGGTGAGACGATACCAGGCACCTTCCTGTATCTCTGGCACGGATTCTCCGCGTCTGATGGTAAATCTGACTGCTCCGGAACCATCGGCAACCACTCCGGTAAGATGTACCGGTCCTTCTGCCCGTTCGGAAAGCGAGACGATTTTTCCCTCCAGTGATACGACGCCGGGTTTTATTTCAGAAATTGCGGTCACGGGAGCATGAGGAACAGAACCTGAATCCAGCGGAATAATAGAAGAGGTAGGTTCCACCTTCAGGCTGATCTGATCATTGTATTCATCAATCGCTGCATGTTCGAACCGGTACCATGAACCGGCCTGCACGACAGGGGCATTAGAACTGACCCAGACGGTGAACCTGACGGTCCCGGTCTGGTCAGCCAGAATGCCACTCTGGGCAATTGATGGGGAGCGGCTGGGAAAAAGAGCCGTTACCATGGCAACAACGGTGGATATCTCCTTTGGTTTGATACCGGCAATTGGGAGTATCTCCGGCTCATCCCCGGGAATTTCCACAACAACCGGAATGACCTCAAGGCCAAAATCCCGGGAGTATTCACTGATTACAATCCGTTCCGCTTCCTCAGGGGGAACGCCGAATTCCTGGATCAGACGGGTGAGTTTTGCCTCAACCTTGGCACTCTCGACCTGGTGTCCGGATGCTGCAAACTTGTCGGAGATCCTCTGTGTGATCTGGGTGAAGTCCATATGTCATCTCCATTGACACCTCTGATATTGTGGTATATAAAATGGGATGGGCACAGGGTGAAAGTGAAAAAAATGTGAATTGCGGGTATTATGAATTTTCTGGGGATATATTGGATTATTTTGCTTTCTGTCCGGTGGTGGCAAGTACGCTTTTCAGTTCAGATAATGAGGCTTCCGGGTTGCGTCGCAGGTGACGGACCACTGCCGGCTGGTGGTTCAGTGTGCAGGGAGCACAGCTCCAGATCTTCCTTCCAATTGATGATGTTGACCATTCCCCAAGCCTTTCATCAGTACAGGGATAGAGCGGGCAGTAACAGAGATCACATCTCTGTCCTTTGAAATGACAGGGATAGTACGGACATCCCTGCTGTACCCATTCGATCCACCGGTTCCCCCCAATGGAACTGTGGACATACAGTGACGGACTCTGTTTCTGTTCTTCATACGTGCGAAGTGCATTGTCAACTCCGAAAAAGACGGCTTCATGGATGAATCTGCCGGTTTCGGTGGCTGATCCTGCATACTCTGATTCCCCGGGGCCTTCAGAGGCTACGATGACCGCATCGGTTACCGTTCCGGCAAATTTCTCTCCCCTCCTGAAAAGTGACAGTGCCTTGGCTTCCGTGATGGTTATAATCGCATCAAGGAGTCCCTGGTCTGCCATCCCTCCGCTGATACAGCAGATGATGTTGATGGTGCCGGCTGTGGGGGGGCTCGTCTCTTTTCCGGAAGAGTCCTGGTCCGGGTGGGTTGCTCCGGCGGTGATAAAACAGGTTACCCGATCATAGCGCGTAATGCAGAGGGTTCTGACGGGTACTGCGGTCAGAAGTCCAAATACCGGTCCGAAGAGACCATTCCTGTTCGATTCCCGCTGAATGGTGGTCTCTGGATCCCCGGAAAATTCATGGGAAACAGTGTGGTTCAGAAGGGTGGTAACCTCGCGGACTCCTCCGCCTGGCCCGGTGCTACAGGCATGAAACCGTCCCCTGACAAGAAGCGAAGAATCGGTGAGGTAATACCTCATACCACCGAATAGCGCTGACGGTCTTTTAATTCCTGTTGTTTACCTGCATTCCAGCCGGAAACGTCCTGAAGGTATCCGGTTACCCGGCTGATCTGCACCACGTCATGGGATCCGCATTCAGGACAGACAGCCTCCCCGCAGAGCGGACAATATTCAATCGTCGGGGAAATATCATGCGAACATCCACAGGTATCGAGCGGGCACATGATCTCAAGGTTGGTATCACCACATGACGGGCAGGGGGTCTGGTCCACGATATGGTGGCATGAATGGCATTTGTACTTCCGCTGATCTGCCGGAATGTCATCCTTTGATGAATACTTTGCCGCAGTCCTGAGTTGCTCCTCGCTCCATAACATACTCATACAATCAGAATCCCTGCATATCAAGAATTCGTCCATCCGGCCTTTTTGATTACCCGGAAATCAGTCTTGTCTTACTCTGAATGGTGCGTACGCTGCTGCCGCTGCTCCCGGGTCCGGTGCTTCATAGATGGCCCTTCCGACAATAATCCCGTCAACAAGACCTGCAATGGCGTTTGGATCGCCACCCTGGGCTCCGACTCCGGGTGAGAGGATCTTTTTCTTTCCGATGATCTCACGCAGAATGCGGGTTCGATCCGGTCGCGTAGCCGGGGCGATGATCCCGTCTGCCCCGGTTTCATGTATCATCGCGGCGATCTTCTCTGCCACCCCTCCCTGGAAGAAGGCTGCCCCTCCCGGATGACTCATCTCTGCAACCACGTAGCACTCTCCGCCATGGGAATGGGCAGTGGTAACACATGCTTCAACCGAGTCAGGGCCCGGAAAGCCATGGCAGATGATCCCGGAAAAACCCGCGGCAAAGACCTGCTGCGCTATCAGGGAGTTGGTATTCGGGATATCCGCGACCTTGAAATCCGCAATCAGCGGGAGGGAAAAAGCAGCCAGGTCGCGTGCGATCCCCAGTCCTTGTGCAAGCACAAGAGGGTATCCGACCTTGATGGCATCAATATATGGTGCTGCTGCCCGGGCCACCCTGACAGCGTCTTCCCTGGTTGTGGGATCCAATGCCAGAATGATCTCCGTCATCCGGATCTCTCCATAGTTGCGGCGATGAGCAGGGGGAAGGTTATCGTTGCATCACCATACACGGTCACCGTGTCTGCGTCCTCATCGACTTTTCCCCAGGATCGGGCCTCATCCAGTGTTGCTCCTGAGAGTCCTCCAAGATCGGGCCGGTCCCCGGTGAGCTGAACCGCATATGAAAAGCCCCTCGGTGTCATGAGCATACTCTGAAGGATAAAGTTTTTCGGCACTCCTCCTCCGATAAACAGGGCACCGGCTTTTTTTGCTTCAAAACAGAGGTCGATGATCCGGTTCATGTCCGCAAATGCATCAATGGTCACTTTCCTTCCCTGTCTGAATAGCCAGTACTGCAGTCCGATCATCGAATCCTGAATAGCCGGACAGAAGACCGGGATATTCTGTTCTGCAGCAGTTGCAAGGATTCCGCTCTTCAGATGCGAGCCGATATGGCGGAGAAGTTCGCTGATCGAGATGACTGCGCCCTCGGGCAGGTCGGCGAGCGTCTTTTGCATGAACTCTTCGAACGTGATGAATGCTTCATTCGGGAGATACACGTCATAAATGCGGTTGATCTCTTCATGCCTGAGTTCAATATCGTTGCACTGTTCGCTCCCCTTGTAATGGTGGCATCCGATTGCCTCGATCACATCATGGGTAAGGTTTGCACCAGTTGAGACCAGGGCATCGACCTTACCATCCCTGATAAGATCGCTGACAATCCCTCCCATCCCTGCCGGCACCATGGCACCTGCCAGGCCCAGAAACCGGGTGGTTTTTGCATCAGAGAACATGGCTGAACAGATGGAAGCTGCCCGGGACAGGGCTCCTCCATTATAGGCTCCGGCCTGCTCCATGACCAGTACAAGATCATTGACGCTCATCCCCGGCCTGAGATGTGCCTGCCTGACTGGAATATCGCAATCCATGCGTACCGGTTTCTCTCAGGAAAAGAAGTAACTGATGAATGGGTTATTCGGTATCGGAAAGCAGAACTCCCCCTCTTGCAATATGGTCCTTTTCCAGTTCATAGATGAAAACGAGGATCTTTTCTGCAGGAATACTGAGTTCATCGGTCATAACTTCGGTCAGTCTTCTGGCTATGTTTCGTTTCTGCTCTGCAGTCCGCCCCTCAGCCATTGTCACCTGTATCGTCGGCATTGAGTATCGATCAGATTGTTGTCTTCTTCCTCCATTCAATCTTCGGAAGAGGACTCTGACCCACGCACCAGGGGCCGGGCGAGATGTCTCCGCGCACAGGGGGGAACCTCATACCATCCGGGGCTGATACTCCGGGGGATCTCCCTTATTTCCGGAGTTATGCTTTTGGCGCCACATCTTCGGCACTTGTACCCCTTATTCCTACCTGCACTTGTCATCAGTTTTCCGCATTTCTGACAGTGTGGCGCACTCTTTACCGTCCTGCTCTCTCCAGGAAAGAGGAAAAATTTCTCAAGATTCAGTGCTCCTGTCCCGTATGATCCGGCTGCAATGATCCGATCTCCGGGAATCAGCGACCGTACGAAGTGCCTGAATTCCTTGGTCGGTTCAAATGCCATGCATGTCATGGTCCCTGCATCATCGCTGATGTTCAGGGAGACATGGCCCCCCCTTCCAGCCACCGGTGGTTTTGCCACCGTTCCCATAACTCTGTATGAACAGCCTTCCTCCAGGCTTCCGATGACCCCGTCGATCAGGTGTGCATCGGTTCCCTGGTTGGTACGCCAGATCTGTCCCCATTCCCATCGTTCAGATCTGATACAGGATACGGCATGGGCAACGGCGAAGGGACTGTCCCCCCGAATCCCGAACAGAACCGGATCCGGGGTATGAGGAACACACACCACAATCCTGCTTTGCTGGTCCACTGTATCCCAGGTATGGGGTGCAGTGACCAGTTCAGAGAGGAAAAAAGTCTCTTTTTCGATCTCCCGCGGGATTGTCCATCTATCCTGTCTGCGGTATGTAAGCAGTTCCCAGGTATAGTCCGGAAGATCGCTTGCAACCGCTGCCGTAGCCCCGATAAGGCCCCTGCCCAGTTTGAATCCTTTCCAAAAGAGGGCATGCTCTCTCAGGATCTCTTCTGCCTCCCCGATGGTACAAACGGCAGTTACTGCTTTGCGATAAAATGAGGCTGGAGGCTGGTGATCACAGACCACCACACCAGGATGGGTCTTGTCACATCCGAGATCCGCATACCTGTCAACGAGCATACAGGCCATCTCAAACCCTTTGCCCGGATCACCTCTGCATCTGACTGCAATCGCGGCATTGCCACGAGTCCTGAACGGTATGGTCGGATTGAGCCGGATCAGACGCGCCTGTGTAACCTGGCAGCCTGAATGCTGAAGTCTGCGGATGAGAAGGGCACCAAGCCAGGTCGTGCACATTCTTTCCGGCGAATCGGTATCATCGATCCCGATCCAGAATTCCTGCCCGGTCATTAAAAATAGGTATAATATCAGGCGGATGATAAGATATAGTGAGATGAGCATTCCGGATTTTCCCGTTAGAAATCCGGAATGTGAGGTGCGGGAGAATATCTAACCTGATCAGAGAAAGGAGGAATTTGTCAGATGTCACAGGATCGTCTGCTCCGGAATGTGACCAGCGTCATGATGATGGCCGGGTACGATGTTTCAGAACTGTTTGCGATGAGGCCAAAGAGTTTTGACCTTATCGCAAACAACGGCACTCATATCGTTGTACTGAAAGTCATCTCCCATATCGACAGTATCAGTGAAGACAACGCCCGTGATCTTGATCAGATCTCCCGCAATCTGAATGGAACCCCGCTCGTGGTCGGAGAAAGGGCACGCGATGCAGAACTGGAACGGGGGGCTGTGTATGTCAGGTACGGGATTTCTGCCATTAATTATGCCACCCTCCATGACTATTTCGTAGATGGCTCTCCTCCTCTTATCTACGCTTCACCCGGGGGATTGTACGTGAATATCAGCGGAGAAAAACTTCGGGAACTTCGTGAAACGAATAATCTCTCGCTCGGAGATTTAGGTCAGATACTGGGAGTTTCCCGCAGGACGGTTGCAAAATACGAGTCCGGCATGGGAACGACCATCGATATTGCCATCCGGATCGAGGAGACTTTTGATAGCGGGGTCGTAGAACCGATCGATCTGATCCGCTATTCTCCGCACATGCCTTCTGAATCAAAACTCCACGAAGAGGATATTCCGATTCAGCCATTTATTGAAGAGATGGGGATGCATGTACAGATGATGAGCCATGCGCCCTTCCAGGCCCTGATCAGATACGAGGGCCATACGATTCTGACAGGATACGGGCGGTCACAGAAACTCTCACGGAGAGCCGGGATTATCGGGAATATCTCACAGGTTACCCGGAGTCATGCTATGTGTATCATGACTGATGATCAGCGGCAACGAAGGATTGGCAGGACCCTGATGCTTGGAGAAGAAGATATTCTCTCCATGGAGGAGCCTGAGGATCTAATGTCTCTGATCTTAAACTGACATTTTTATATAGAACCACTAAACAACCTTATCCTACA
>CAZXRT010000099.1:1161-7277 GCA_964642535.1 uncultured Methanospirillum sp. | reverse complement strand
CGGTCCGGTCTTTCTGCAGACAATACCGCCATGACTCGTTCCCTGCTGTTCATGACTGTTCAGCCCCTTCCTCTGCCTGCTTCAGCAGACGGTCAAACAGGAGAACGGCCTCCATGGCATTCTTTGCCGTTCCGTCACCCCCGACCTCCTGAACCAGCGACGGGTTCACGATGAACACCGCCCCTCCGACGCCAAGCCGCAGGATGTCTTTCAATCCGCGGGAATCGATCTCTTCCCGCAGCCCCCTGATGTTGCGGGCGGTTGTCAGGGTCATGGCTGAAACCCCGATGACTTTCGCCCCGGTCTTCAGGGCAGTATCCACGAATTCTTTGGGAGTTACATCATTTCCCAGGTCAATGACCTCCCATCCGTGCACCCGCAGAAAAGAGACCACGATCTTTCTGCCCAGAGAGTGAAAATCATCCTCGATATTCCCAAATACAATCGGCCCTTTGTGAGCCAGTTCACCCATCGCAGCCTTCCTCCGGTCCGCGATCCGGGTAAGCACATTTTCGGCCACCCGTGCGGCGATGAAGACCTGGGCGATGGTAACCGACTCCTGGCCGATCCACTCATCACCAAGCCGGATCAGGACAGGCTCCATGATCACAGAGAAGAACTCTTCATATCCATACTGGTCTGTCCATCTCCCGATCACCTGCTCTGCTCCCTGAAGATCAGCCTTTTTTATGGCCTGGATCATCTGGTCCTGAACGGTGATATCCGGGATATCTTCCATGAAATCAGGTGTTTCCGGGATCATGGGAGGAGGGTAAAAACCACGGGATACTCATCTCTCCTCTGCCAGATACCCATACAGGACCGCTGCTGCAATTGCACCAGCAACCGGACCGACCACATACACCGGGAAATATCCCCAGAGGTTTGTTCCGCCAAGGAGTGTATCGGCCAGGTACGGCCCAAAGGTCCGGGCAGGGTTCAGCGAGGCTCCTGCGATATTACCGGTTGTCGTGATGATACCGCCTGCGGTAAGGCCGATGATCAGACCTGCAAATCCGGGAGGAGCCCGTTCATCGACGGCAACTCCCATGATCACAAGCATCAGGAGGAAGGTTCCCACCGCCTCGGCCAGGATCGCCTGTCCGTACGAGATCCCGGGGAACGGTGCGGTAGCGCCGAGTCCTCCGATGAGAACGGCATCCATCCCGGCCGTTGCAGCAAAGAGAAGACTTCCGATGGCTGCTCCTGCACACTGGGCAGCACAATAAGGAATGACATCACTGGCAGGAAATTTTCGTGATGCCCACAGTGCAATGGTGACCGCCGGATTGATGTGGCAGCCGGATATTCTTCCCAGGGCATAGATGGAAGCGGCAATGGCGATGGCAAAGGCCATTCCGATGGCAAACCAGTCACCAAGTCCTCCGAGAGCCCCGATACCGATATTAAACGGGGTTGCCGGTGTCGTCCCTTTCGCTATCATGAGCGTGATGGCTGCTGCACCGGCTCCAAAGTAGACCAGGATAGCAGTCCCCAGGCCTTCAGCAATGCATCGTTTCATCAGGGTCATGATCATCCTTTCCTGTACGCTTCAGAGCAGGCCGGACAGAGGATCCGGGGGAGTCGTTTTTCTCTCTTCCTGACCGGGAAGGGATATCCCCCATCCCAGAGATCAAGTTCTTCGCGGATTGCATGGTCCATACACAGGCCCATCCCGCAGACGATGCAGACCGCAACGGCATCGGTATCCTTCCCTTCTTGTGCACAGAGATAACACTTCATGAAATACTCCCGGCTCCCAGTCAGACCGCCTCTTTCCACTGGCAGTAGCAGTGGCGGAAATCCATGAGAGCAGCAGATGCACAGTCCTTACAGATCCGTGCCGGTGCAGCGGCAGACCCCTTGTGCAGTGCGATGATGTTGGTCATCAGGGTTGCCGTCACCGGTTCACTGGTGAGGAGACAGGGATAATCGGCAAGACGCATCATGGCAGACATCCGCACGGTCATGGCACAGGCCGGATAGGCATACCGCTGCGGATTCATGAGAACCTCGTTGTCATGAACGGGTGAGAGATCAACAGGGAATCCTCCCACCTTTGGTGTGGGAATCCCTGCTCCTCCGCTCTGCATCCGGCGGGCCTTGTCCAGGAGTTTCCAGCCACGGTAGATCATGTCCATGAAATCACAGTTATGCAGTTCAATCGCAGCTCCCCGCTGAGGGTAGAGCTGGACATAGTTGTGATACCGCTTGGTGAGCAGGTCCACGATCATGATCGCGTTAAACCCGTCCAGTTCCAGGATATATTCTGCAGCGGACGCTGATGCCCCGGTTGCAAGGGAGAGAAGTTCATACTCGCTTTTGATCTTGCTCTCTGCCTTCCTGAGTGTTGCATCCATCACCGCGGTTGCCGCCTCGATGGCAGCCATCACCACGTCATCTTTGCACATGTTGTACGTGGACTGGGAGATATGGTGGGCAATATCCCCCACACAGTACGCAGGGATGGTGACGATATTGCCGTAATGGACTCCCTCATCCATGGCAGCCTTCACGACTGAAGCCATCTTCTTTCGATACGATTCCATGTACTTGCGGTGATCAAAGGACTTCTGGCCTGCTGCATCCATCAGGTCAGCCTGCGCCTGGACAGGATGGTCATAGATGGCCTGAAGCATCGCGATCTCTGCTTTCACCGCACCGGTGAGTGTTGTCCCTTTTTCAACTTCGTGGGAGAACACATCCCCGATTCCATAGGACGTATTCATGCCCCATGATTTTGCCGCAAGAATCGCCTGCTTATGATCGACAGGGATCTTCGTTGTCGCGAGAATCCGGTTCACGATGTTGCTCGTTGATCCGGGTATCAGGGCAAAGTCGACGACGCAGGTCGGGCCGTAAAACCCGCCGTACCGGCGTGCCGACTCCCTCCCGATCAGGGACTCGGATTTTGGAATCGCAGATACAAAAGTCTGGACACTCCTGGCAAATTTTTCATCTTCTTTGCAGAGGATCTCGAGGATCACCGGGGTCTGGTAATGCTCGACAAAAGGGTCATCTTCCGGCCTGATTGTTTTGGTAAGGCCTTTGAGGATCTCATAATGGGCCTTTACCGATTCCGTGTGCAGCTGAAAGACACTGGGAGATTGTCCCTCTGCCGGTTTCATCTTCTGAACTGCATTCAGATATGGCTGGGCGTCTTCAATCGAGAAATTCTGTCCGCGTTTCTTTTTCACCGTCTCTACATCTGCATACTGGGCCGCCATGGCCTCTTTTATCATTTTTTTATACAGAACAGACATCGGTTACCACTTCCGGGAATCCTGTGAAACATAAGGACTGACCTTGTGTTTCGCATATACCTTCATGGGTGCACCAGCATATATAATGGCATCTGTATGGTGATGAAAGCAGAAGAAAAAGTGAAGCCTGGATCGCACCGGATTGAAGGGAAAAACCGCAACGGCTCAAATACCACCGGAAAAGAAGAGGAAGAGGGAATATCACCGAGCAGGTGAACCGGAGAGAGGACCGGGGTCAGGCCGGCTATTTCGGCTTTTCATCATCCAGATCGATTGCGTAAATTTTTTTTCGGAATGGAAGTTTTCAGATCGAGAACTTGTCAATCTCCTGCTGAAGTGTTATGATCACCTGGTTCACATTCTCGACCACCCGCTGGATCTGATCAACGGCAGCAGAGGATTCCTCTGAAATCGCAGCGTTGGAGACGGCATTTTCTGCGGTCTTTCTGATCATGTGATGGACTTCATTGATACTAGCCGTTATCTCCTCTACTGCAGCGGCCTGCTCCTCTGACGCAGACGCGACCTCCCCGATGTTTCGGGCAACATCTGAGAGCATGACGACGATCTTCTGGAAGATATCCAACGTTTTCTGAACGTCATTATACCCGTCAGCAACCTCGGTCTGTGCTTTAGCCATGATGCCGGTAGCCCGGGATGACTCGCGGCTGAGACGGGTGATCATCTCCTCGATCTTTTCTGCTGACTGATGACTCTCGGTTGCAAGTTGCTTCACCTCTTCAGCAACAACAGAGAAACCTCTCCCTGCATCACCGGCACGGGCGGCTTCTATCGCCGCATTCAGGGCAAGGAGATTGGTTTCATCGGATATCGATGATATGATGGCGATTACGCTTGTAATCTGGTCCATCTGGTCCTGGATTGAAGTGATAAGACCTGCGATGTCGGAAGTGGCATTTTTGATCCCTTCCATCCCTTCACCGGCATTCTTTGCCAGTTTCTGTCCTTCGACACTGAGTTGGTTGCCTTCATCCGCAAGCCGGGAAACCTGCTCTGTCTTGACTGATATATCAGATACGGCAACAGAGAGGTCCTCCATCGCCTTGAGCACCTGTTCTGTCCCTTCGCTTCCCCGGTCTGCGTTCTGGGAGACTGATTCAGCATTACCCGCGACCTCGACCGCACCCCGGGCGACCTCGCTTGCTGATGCCTGGGCCTCCTGTGCACTCGCTGTCAGTTCGGTCATCTTGTCGGTAATGACCCGGATGGTTCCGGAAACCTGGATTCCAACCTCGTTCATGGCATCCCTGAACCTGATGAAATCACCGTTGACCTGAACATCGGGATTGAAACGTGCCTTGAAGTTGTTATTCGCGTATTCTCCGGCAAGCCGCATCCCCTCGTTCAGCGGGCCCATGACCGCATCAAGGGTTGCATTCACCCCCCTGACAATCGTTGCAAACTCGCCTCTGAACTCATCAGATTCCCCCCTGACCGAGAGATTCCCGGCCGAGGAGTTGTCTGACAGACGGGTCATCGTCCGTGTTACGGCTGCGATGGCATTCTTCATCTCCTCCATGGAATGCCCGAGGACATCCTTCTCTCCTGATACAGGAACATGGACATCGAGATTTCCCTGTGCAATCGCGGCTGCGGCCTCGGCTTTCTCACGCAATCCCTGCCGCATATTGCGGAATTCATCTGCAAGTCGTCCGATCTCGTCGCGTTGATGGATCCCGATATGGGTATCGAGGTCACCGGTGGCGATCGCCTGGGAGACAGAGGTGATGAACGCGATCGGTTGGGCAATCGAACGTGCCACGAGGTACAGGACACAGAGGCCGATGAGTGAAATCAGAAGTCCGATCAGGATCAGGGTGAGGGTCTGACTGGTTGCCTGTGCCGTGACCACGTCGGTCGGGGCATAGACGATGGCAGCCCAGGGGGTGTCCGTGTCTCCGATCTGAACCGGGACGATCGAACCGATGTAGGTACCGTCGTCAAAGGTCGTCGCCTCTCCGGATGAGAGGACTTTGGAGACCAGGTCTGGATCGAGATGGAACTCCCCGGCAACCTCGGTGAAGGGCTTTCCTGCAACATCCAGATCCCCGGTCGCCCCGGCGATCAGCCCTCCGTTGCTTACAACAATAAGGCGGCCGCTTCCCCCGTATATGTCAAGAGTATCGGCTATCTCTTCAATATCCTTAATGGCGACATCAACCGCCACGATACCGTTGAATTGACCCCCCCTGATGACAGGAGTAACCAGGGATGCCATCAGGACAGGGGTTCCCTGCATCGTTTCAAGGTATGGATCGATGACGGATCCTTTCAGGGTCTTTTTCGGAAGATCATAGTAACTCCCGGGATCGCTGCTTGACTCATCGTAGATCTTCCTGACCAGGGTCCCGGATGCGTCCCGGTACCAGTAGATCCGGAGCCTGCCGGTCTTGTCATACCCGTCAGCAAGCTTATACTCTTCATCACGGCTGTCAAAGGCTCCCGGTTCCCATATGGTATACACCCCGTTATAGAGGGGACGATCAGAGAGGACCCCCTCGATCATAGGGACCACTTCAGCACGGGGAAAAGACGGATTCGCGTTTCTGACTCCGGCCAGAAGGGCGGCTACGGCTGAGGAGGTGGTGTACGGTTCATCAAGGATGGCTGATACCCGGCTGCTTTCATGCTCTGCAGTACTCTGGAGTTCATCCCTGGCAGATGAAACCGCGGTTGAGTTCAGGGTGAATGCTGCATATCCGATGATTCCGATAGCCACGAGCAGCAGGGCAATCGCTCCAAAGAAGAGGATTTTCTGCTTAATTGAAGTGAAATCAAGCCAAGACCAGTTCATCTGTATCACATCCCGGGATAAGAAACGATCAAATGGAA
>CAZXRT010000099.1:0-1061 GCA_964642535.1 uncultured Methanospirillum sp. | reverse complement strand
ATTCCCACCCTCCATTCCCGGTCACGGTATCTCCTGACTCTTCTTGGAGTGTCAACGATTCTATCCCTCCTGATCGTCATCTGGGGCCTTATCTCCGGGTATACCATCATCCTGCAGAATCTCCTGTATGTGCCAATCATCCTGGCCTGTGTCTTTTACCTTCGAAGGGGGTTTGTCTTCTCATTCCTTCTTGCTCTCCTGTATGTTCTTCTCATCGCCATTTTCACCCGCGACATCCAGGTTATCCTGCAGGCATTGATCAGGATGGGAATATTTACCGGAATTGCAGCGGTGATAACCGTCCTTGCCGAGTCATGGCACACAACCGAACAGACCCTTCGTATTACTAACAGTTTCCAGAAGACCATCATCAGCAATGCCCGGGTCTGGCTGATGGCTCTTGGGGAAAAGGGCACAATCCTGGTCTGGAACCATGCGGCAGAAGAGATTAGCGGGTACACCGCTGCCGAGGTGCTGGGCAGTAACACAGTCTGGCACCTCCTCTATCCTGATGAAGAATACCGCAGAGAAGTAACCAGCACAATTACGGGGCTCATTGCTGAAGATAACTATCTCCAGGACTTTGAGACCGTGATCAGGACAAAAGACGGGGATTTGAAAAATATATCATGGAATACCCGGAAAATCCCTGCAGGAGACGATGTTTCCATCCGGCATATCGCAATCGGAGTGGATGTCACCAGGCAGAAACGGATCTCCCGGAAACTGAATCAGAACCTCCGGTTTTTGCAGGTACTCATGGACACCCTTCCGGTTCCGATCTTTTACAAGAATCTGAAGGGCCGGTATACCGGATGCAACAAGGCATTTGAGTCTTTCTTTGGGAAGACCAGGGAGGAGATTCTCGGAAAAACGGTCTATGAGATCTGGCCTGAGAAGATGGCTGATGTCTATTTCAAAGCTGACCAGGAGGTATTCAGACAGTCAGGCCCCCAGCATTACGAGGCGGAGGTACAGTCTGCTGACGGGAAAGTCCATGATGTGGTCTTTTACAAGGCTCCCATTCTGGACGAATCAGACCAGGCAGAGGGACTGATCGG
>CAZXRT010000098.1:0-7293 GCA_964642535.1 uncultured Methanospirillum sp. | reverse complement strand
TGGAAGGTGGATCATAGGGCCATCGGAAATTGGGATCTTCATTGACTGACAATGGACTTTCTGTTTCTACCAGGCGATAGGGACTGACCCCGGGATAGAGCTCACTAATCTCTGCCCAGATTTGTGATGATGCATCCTGGTACTCCCGTGCAGCCCTGATCAATGATTGATCCCGGTATACCGGGGAGTATGGTCTTGTATAGAATCTCATCACTTCAGCATATTCCTTGCCGGCCCGGGCGGTATAGAAGAGGTATGCATTGATTTGTTTTGCTTTGGGATAGAATTCAGGACTGATATCCATCATTGAAAGTTTTTGCTGAACCGTCTGAAGTTCCCGCAGGGCAGTACCGTTTGGCATCGTCTGGTTAGACAGGCCATATATCGTTTCGTTGGCCAGTTCCTGGAATTCTTCATCCTCGTATGGTCCCGTATCGGGAGATGGTTTCAAAGGGAAAAGCACCATGGGAAGTCCGGCGGTGTGGCTTATCATAATCAGGGACAGGATCATTCCGATGATGATAATCCGGCAGAATATCTTTTTTCTGCATCCATAATGGCTCCTCTTGGGTTCTGGTGGGTGGATAATGGTCATTGAAGCACCTCTTTTTCTCTCATTGGTGTAAAAGTATATAGTATTTCTTCGCCTATTTGATGTCAGGGTACTATCTCCCTGACCGGGGCCTTCTCATACCTGTGCCATCCGGTGATTCTGAATTCCCGGGTTATCATGGGTGTTCTTTGTGCGGGTGGTCTCCTTCCCATCAGGTCAGGGATCAATGACTGATTACGCGGGGTAATGACAGAGGTGAAAGAAAATGTGGAAAAAAGTCGTTTGGATCATGTTTTCTCTCATGATCCTGGGAACCCTCACTCCTGTTCAATCAGTACAGGAGGGATATTCACAGGGCTGGCTTGGTGCGCCTGACTGGGTACTTGACAGAATTGACACAAGTATTCTCCCTGATTTTTATTATCCAAGGAATATCTCCGAGGTCCATGAGGATCTTCCCACGGTGACGGGATCGATTGCAAGCGGTAATGATATGCTTGCCGGCGGCTCGTACCTTGATGCGAAAACACAATTTGAAAAGGCCATCGCTATCAATTCGCGTTCATATGAAGCCTGGTTAGGCAGGGGATATGCACTTGAGGGATTAAAGCGATATCAGTCAGCTCTGGAGTCATATGAAAAGGCGATCCTGTATTCGACCAACAAGGAGTCAGCGTGGGCAGCATATGCAGGAAAGGGCAGAACCCTGCTGGCTTTAAACCAGTATGAATTGGCAGAAAAGGCTTTTGAGAATTCCATACAAAAATTGGAGCAGACGGGGGTGGGGTACAATGAGGAACTGGTGGATTTATACTCCGGCCTGGCCGGTATTCAGGAACGCAAAGGGGCAGAGTCCCTGCCGTATGCATCCCCGATGATCCTGGAGGATACCCGGTCTGATTCAGAAAAAGCTTCTGTATTCTCGCTGAATGATGAAACCCAGTTGTTGTAAGTCAGATGAAAGCCAGGTTCGGGATGATCGCCAAGTCCTGGTGATTGATTCCATGTACCTTTTTCTTTGCAGATGAAACAGATCCCCTTTCAGCCTGGTGATGAGTGGGACAACTGTGTCTCATCAGGCAGATATTATTATTACTCATATGAGTAATAATTAAGAGTATGCGAATAGCCATTCCTTCTTCAGGCCAGGCTGTTTCTGATCCGGTTGATAACCGGTTTGGAAGAGCCCCGTATGTCATCCTGTTTAATCAGGATTCTGGTGAGACTGTTTCTCTTTCAAACCCCTATGCTGCTGAAAGTGGCGGGGTCGGGCCGCGTCTTGTTCAGCTCCTCGTTCAGAACCAGGTTACTCACCTGATAACTCCCCGAATTGGTGGCAATGCAGAAAATGCTCTTCATGCTGCAGGTATCATCGTTTTCCAATGGGAAGGATCCGGTTCTGTATCTGACGCTCTTGAGAAGTTTACGGCAGGAAAACTTCCCCTGATGGGAACTAATACACAATCTTCGTGATACCAGATGCAGATTGCCATAGCAAGCGGAAAAGGGGGAACGGGGAAGACTACTGTAATGGTGAACCTTGCACTGGCACTTTCTGCCTCACGGGAAGTAACCATCGCAGATTGTGATGTTGAAGAACCGAATGTTCACCTTTTCTTTTCTGGTAAGGTTCAGGAAGAGACTGTTCGGGTTCCGGTTCCTGAGATAGACTCAGGTACCTGCATCCTTTGTGGCAAATGCGGTCAGTTCTGCCGGTTTGGTGCACTTATCGTTCTGAAGGATCGGATTTTGCAGTATCCCCAGCTCTGTCACTCCTGTGGGGGGTGCAGCATGGTATGCCCGAACGGCTCGATATCAGAGCGGGATGAAATTGCAGGAGTTACCCATCTCTCATATCCTGAACCATCCATCCGGCTTATCAGCGGTATTCTAAAGGAGGGATCCATCCACACAACGGCAGTAATCCGTGCGGTGAGAAAGCACTATAAACCTGATGATTTTGTTCTTCTTGATGCCCCTCCCGGCACCGCATGTGCAGCCATGGAAACACTTGAGGACTGTGATTTCTGCCTGCTTGTTACCGAGCCTACTCCCTTCGGGCTTCATGATCTCATCCTGATCTGTCAACTGGTTCAGTTGTATCACATTCCCATGGGAGTTGTTCTGAACCGGAGTGAAGATCAGGATACCGAAGTCGAGCAGTATTGCAGGGATCAAAACATCCCGATCCTGATGAGGATTCCCTTTGATCGGAGTATCGCTCTTGCTCAGGGGAGTGGTCAAATCTTCAGCAGGGAAGATCCATGGTGGCATGAGCAGTTTGTCAGACTCGGTACAGAATGCATCCATCGTGCAGGTGGTCAATGATCCAGATTACTGTTGTCAGTGGGAAAGGAGGGACTGGCAAAACCGTTGTTACCGGGTCAATTGCAGCCCTTCTGTCGGGCAGAATAGTATTGGCTGATTGTGATGTTGATGCAGCCAATCTTGCCCTTATCACGAGACCGGAAGAGATCAGCTCTGAACTGTTCACCGGCATGGACCGGGCTTTCATTGACCAGTCAAAGTGTATTCGCTGCGGTATCTGTGCAGACAATTGCCGGTATCATGCAATCTCGGTAACTGATGGGGGAGTTCTGGCAGATCCGGTACAATGTGAAGGATGCGGGGTATGCGTCTATGTCTGTCCCTCTGATGCTGTGACGATGAATCCCCATGTCTGCGGGGAGATCCGGTCAGGAAAGACCCGGTTCGGGCCGTTCATTGATGGGGCTCTGTACCCTGGAAGTGGTAATTCCGGGTTGATGGTGCATAAGATCAGAAAGAAAGCCCGGGAGATCGATCCTCATCTGCCTGTTGTTCTGGTTGACGGCCCTCCCGGGATCGGATGCCCGCTTATCTCTGCAATTACCGGCTCTGACCTGGTTATCCTTGTTACTGAGCCGGGTTCATCCGGCCGTCATGACCTGGAAAGACTGGTAACTGTCTGTCAATCACTCCGGTGCAGGATGGTGATGATTATCAACCGATCCGACCTCGTTCCTGAAGGCACGATAATGCTCCGGACATTTGCCAGAGAAAAGGGAATACCGATTATTGGAGAAATTCCTCTTGATCCCATGATTGGAAAGGCAACACGGAATGGAGAGCCGTTCTCTTTGTATGAATGCCCGGCAACAGAGCAGGTTCATGCTGTTGTCGGGTATCTTATCAGGGAATATTCATTATCATGATAAAAGAAGACAAACCCGGTGGAGAAACGTTCAAAAAACGGGGAAGACCTCGCATCAGGCGAAGGATGGGTGAACATGGCCCATGGCGTTGTTATGCTCCGCAATGCGGTATCGGGGAGGAAGCCGGGTTTGTTACCCTTTTACCGGAAGAGATTGAACTGCTGAGGCTGATTGATCTTGACGGGCTCGATCAGGAGGAGGCAGGAGTAATCCTGGGTGTATCCCGGAGGACCGTCTGGAAAGACATTCACGAGGCGCGGATGAAAGTGACTGATGCCCTCGTTCATGGGAAGAACATCGTTGTTAAGGACTGTGTTTTGCGTGATTCCGGGTCCTGTCCCCAGGAAAACGGAGAAATTTGTCCCAAGGATGTGGGGGTTCATTGTGTGAGAAAGGAGATGGACCCCTAAGGCTCCGCACCATTGAATATATTTAAATAATTTAACTCATATGAGTAATTAGGGTGCATATTTCCTGCACCGGTGAATCTGCATGCCTCCATGGGCAGCAGGACTGTCCCATGGCCGGTCAGAAGGATCAGGATGCAGCGTCACTATCCCGTTTTCCGGGGATGAAGTGATGGTGGATAGTCTTGATAATCCACCGATACATGATACGAAAATGAATGGAGGTATGTTATTTGAAGATTGCAATCGCACGTGATGGTTCCCAGGTATCAGGTCATTTTGGGCATTGTGAATCATATGCCCTGTATGAGGCAGGAGATTCGATGATCAGTCATGCAGGTGAACTGGAGAGTCCGGGACATGAACCGGGAAAACTCCCACCATTTCTTGCTTCCCATGGGATAAAGGTAATCATTGCCGGTGGAATGGGACAGCGGGCTGTTGATCTCTTCCATGAGAATGGAATTGAGGTCATTCTGGGTGTCTCCGGTTCCGTTGATCTGGCAGCCCAGGACTTTCTCTTTGGGAGGATCAAGCCCGGGAGTGGCGGTATCTGCTCTGAGCATCAGCATCAGTGTGGAGGACATTAACACCAGTTCTCGTGAAAAGGTGATCTCCGATCACCTCTTCCCTCTTTTTATGCCTCAATATTGTAGTAATCTGCTCTTTTCTGATGTGGTTCTCTTTTCCGGTTAGTTCCGGGTTGTATCAGAAAGTTTATCGGGTCCTGATTCCTGCTATTACTCATATGAGGGGGGAAAAAGGGTTGAAATCCGGCTCGAGATCACGGCAGATGTATGGCATCTTCATCCTGATCATCGTTTTTGGGTTGTGGGTATCTCCTGTTGCAGCCGAAATCAGGGTGGTCACTCCGCAGTCCCTGGTTGTTTATGAAGAAGAGGCCTCTTTCGTTCTGGATGTTGATTTTACTGCTGCACCTACTTCCGGACGGGCCCCTCTGATGGTCCAGTTTTTTGATATCAGTAACGGAAACCCTGTTCAATGGTTCTGGGACTTTGGTGACGGGGATACATCACGAATGGAAAACCCGATTCATACCTATGGCCAGGGAGGGGTGTATTCTGTTCAGCTGACTGTTTATAATGCAGCGGGAGAGTCTGCAAGCCTGAAAAAAGATCAGTATATTACTGCCCGGCCGGTTCCTTTGATCTGTCGGTTTACTGCAGAGCCCGATTCCGGTCCTGCCCCACTGACAGTAAAATTCACAGATGGATCTGATGGGTCCCGGGTCTGGCTCTGGAACTTTGGTGACGGATCACAGGCGAGTATGATTCCTGATCCTGTGCATACCTTCGTGAATGCAGGGGAATACAAGGTTACCCTGACGGTGAGCAATGAGCTGGGAGTGACCATGTCGTGTGTACAGGTGATCAATGTTACATCATCTGATACAATCAGTGCAGACTTCTCAGCTTCTCCCACCTCCGGCCCCGCTCCCCTGACGGTGCGTTTCTCGGATAAGTCATCAGGATCGGTTGTCTCATGGTCCTGGGACTTTGGTGACGGGACGACCGGGTCTGCGTCACATCCGATCCATACGTACGAGGACCGGGGCGTATATCCGGTCACTCTGACCGTCTCATCTGCAGATCTGAAATCCTCTACGCTGAAAAAGGAGGATTATATCAGTGTCACCTACTCTCCCTCAGCAGGGTCCCTTCCCCTCTCCCCGGGGTGGAATTTTGTGTCAGTTCCGCAGTTTCTTGTCCCCGGCTCTGATACTGCTGCGATCTTTGCAGGGGTTGATTCAGGAGGTCATAGTGCATTCATGTTTGATTCTTCCGGTGGCGGGTGGACTGTGCTGACCCGGAATACTCCGGTGCAACCCATGGGTGCCTACTGGATCTATTCAACCCGGACTGATACCGTCCCTCTCCGTTTTGATCCGGTATACGGGCCGGTTTCGTCCCGGTACCTCGTGAAAGGATGGAATGCAGTTGGCTTTACCGGTTTGCAGTCCCGGGAGGCAAAGAAAGCCCTGGTATCCGTGCAGGAGTTCTGGCAGAACTGCATCGGTTTCAATCCTTCTCTTCAGCGGTATGACGAGATGATCTTTAAGGGGATCAATGATGATCTGACGGTATCTCCCTACCGTGGATACTGGGTGTATATGTCCTCCGAAGGTTTTCTCTCAGGCTGATCTCTCCTTTTTTTCCAGGTATATATCTGGGGCTGTTTCTGATTCACTCTGATGTTCTTCCTTTTTCCGAGGAAATCCGCTCACCAGGTTGCAAGGGTTTGAGATGAATCATCGGGGAATATTGATTGGTACATTTCTAAAATGAACTGCATATTGCTATATATTATCTCTGTTGACGATCTGGATTCATCCTGCCCTTTTATGCTCCCGAAACATTTCACGTTCGCTGAGAGGGTTGAACGAGGAAAAAAGATGGGTGGATCGTGCATGGAGCCATGCCTTATCCTGACAATGCGGTTGTTCTCAAGTGCCTGCCGCATGGTCTCTTGATATGAATCCTGCAATACTGGCTGACTTCCGGGTTTGCCTTTTTCTACCAGAGGGTATGCCCTCTCCGGAAGAATGGGCCTCCAATTATCCAGTCATCATCTCTGGATGTATCCGGTTTTTCAAACAACCATCGGTTTTTTTGAAAAATGACCGGCTTTCTCATCTTTTCAGAGGGATCAAATAATGGTTCGTCAAAGAGGGTATGGCCATGAACGGTTCCGATGATGTTGTTCATGACCGTGGGGTCTATCCTGACATATACCCATGAAGGGATCCCCATAAAACCACCATCAAGGTACCCGTCATCAGCAATGACGGGATACCCACCCGTTATGATGATCAATGCTCCCAACCCTGCAATCAGGGAGGCGATCATCTTTTGTTGAATCGTTCTCATCTCCGTCACCTGATTGTTCACATTCGCGTAAAAATATATAAATATGATCTCCGGGATCCGGTATCCTGCGTACTGTGAGATCTGATTTCATTGAAGAGAAAGAGAAAAAAGGAAGACAGTCACGATTTTCCGGGAAAAATTATTGCAGGAATACGGGGTTATTTTAGGAAAAAATTGAGTGTCGGGGGGGAGAAGAGGGGGATACTATCCCCAGATGGGATCATCCCCGAAATGTTCTCTCCAGTAGGTGT
>CAZXRT010000097.1:1398-7297 GCA_964642535.1 uncultured Methanospirillum sp. | reverse complement strand
GGAATTACAGCATAGCAGCATCAATTTGAGGGTTTTATTTTTGCACATTTACTAACTCCTCCAACATCGATATGAGTGGGCGGGAATGTAGAATTTTTTTCAGAATAAAAACTTTTTCAATTTTCCAATCATACTTTTGAGACAATAACTGCGAGCAATCCCATATGGAACGCAAAAAGTGTCGACATTACTTTCTTTTCCGTTATTTTTTATAACGATATTATACACTGTGTGATTCCTTGAATTTGTGTGTGGATTTCTTGAGATTAAACGAATAGGAGTTCCCCATAATCCTAATAACGGAATTATTGTAGGATTTTTACGAGAGTACCCCTGATTCACGATATCTGCCATCGAACCCAAATTCATCCACCCGTGATGCGTCCATAGTAACTGGCCTGAAGTTATTTGTAAAATATCACTCTGAGTAACATTAAACGGTAATTTATCAAAATTTATGTCATATACTGGCGATGTTACTTGAAAAGATACTAATTGTTCAATTTCACTGGCTACATAACCACAGGGATTTTTTTTTCGCCAAGATACTATCACATCCCCAGATTGTAGAGAGTTAATAGGCTTCCAGTAACCATTGTCATTACCATTTACGATTGATTCAATTACCTTTTGAACAGGATCACCATTTGTTACAAGAACAGGAACATTTCCGGGAAATCCAGTTTTTCCCTGAATAATGGGAGAGTTCGGGCTATAGCAGTCAATATTCCCCTTGCAATTATAAATATAGGGATTATCAGGATGATCTGCTAATAATTGTTTGGCATAACCAGAGGATTGATCATATCCATCAGCATAATTTGACCAATGAACTTTTTCATTATATTCAGTCAACCAAGGAAATGTCCCGCATTTTGCACGAATATTCATTTCCATCCAGGCGTTTTTAACTTCGTCACGATTATTTTGTTTTTCTCTTTCAATCATTTTAGATTGCATTCGTTGGGTTTCCCTTCGAATTTCCTCTTCATCGTAATTATCAGATGTTTGATTTTTATCAATTAAACCAAAAATATTCTCACAATTACGGCAAAACATCATCGATGATGCAAGATCGTGGTAAAATGGACCGGATGGGACGAATACATACCCATTCTGTGCATTCTCAACCCAGATTTTTGTGTTTATAATTTTTGCTAATGAATCATCATTGTCAGTCATGGAATATGTATAATAACGATATTTCTCGTTAAATAATTAGTACAGAGGCTTTTGCGATACAGTCTTGAATAGCAATCTGATAAATTATTATACTGAGGTACAAAAAACCTAGTAGTGAGGTTGTCCAGAGTGTGCGACATCAGGGCAGAATGTAATTCAGGTCTGATACCATAGGTATAAAGAGAGTATGAACCGGCATGATACACAGGAACCCCTGGTCAGAAATCATGAGGAACTTCTGACCGAACCTCCTTTTTATTTACCCGAATTTGAGAACTCATACCGGTATATTATTGATGAATATGAAATATCCCCCCGGGATATCGCCATCTTCATGCCCTGTGCGATGCGAAAACCATACAGTACCAGTCCGAGCCACCGGATCTTCAGGAAGATCATTGATTCTGTCTTACTCCCGTCACAATACCATATCGTTATCTTCGGAACCTGTGGAGTCGTCCCGGCAGAACTGGAGGAGATGTATCCGTATGCCCATTACCGGTACATGCTGGGAAAAGAAGAGGATGAAAGCGTTCGGGCTGATTTTCTCACAATTGAAACGGGAAGAGTTGCCGGATACCTGGAAAAAACCCGGGAATCATACCGGTTCCGGCTTGGATACTGTATCGGGCTGTTCAGACAGGCACTGATAAAGGGTTCTGAACAATCCGGTGTACCGATAGATATTCTCTGTCCTTCCCATGATCTCATCACCACGGTTATCGCAGAGGAAGACTGTCCTTTTCAGGAGGGAAGCCTTTCGATGGATGAATATCTCGATGAGTTTCACCAGGGACTGATGACGATCAGAAGCAGGATAGAAGAGCAGTGAAAGAGAAGACTACCAGAGGTGGCGGGATGACTTCCCTTCCCCATGCCCGCAATAAGACTATTACCAACAAGAAAAAGATGGATGTAGATGCATAATTTCCGGCACCTGGTCCTGGCCTTCCTGATTTGTGTGGCGATGATCTGCACAGCTGCCTGTCTATCAAAAACCAGTGAGCCGGCTTCGGTTCAAAAGGCCGCCGGAGAGGGAGGAATCATTGAACCAGGGAATACTCCTACCAGCTGGATGACCATTCCGATTACTGATACCGTAACCGGTACACAGACCACGATCGATGACCTTGCTTCAGAAGGAAAACCAGTCATCATGCATACCTTTGCAATCTGGTGCCCTGCCTGTTCGATGCAACTCAGGGCTACCAGTGCTCTGAGCAAGAAAAATCCGGGACAATTCGTTGTCATCGGGGTTGACATCGATCCCCGAGAAAACAGTGCCCAGGTAAAAAACCATGTTGAAAAGAACCGGTTTGAGGGAATGTACGCAGCAGCTCCTGCTCCATTCACCCGGAGCCTGATGGATACCGTCGGAGATCAGGTCGTCAGATCGCTTCCCCAGACCATCATCATATGCAACACTTCTGTGACATACATTGGTGACGGGGTCTTTTCAGAGGAACGACTTGATAGCATCCTTACCGAGATCTGCCCGGGTTTTTCAGCAGGATAATTTACCCCCCTGACACCGGCGGAAAGATCTTGATCTCGCTGCCATCCGCAACCGGCGTTTCCAGTCCGCCGGTATCCCGGTATGTAATCCCGTTCACCAGAATATTCACGTATCGTTTCAGTTCTCCTCCCTGAAACATCAGCGGATGCAGATCGGGAAAACGGGTGATCAGCTCATCGATAACATCCCGGACATGAGAAGGACAGGACTCCAGGATTACTTCCTTCTCCCCAGCGATATCGCGATAATTGGCAAACAGAAGTACTTTTACTGACATATTCAGATCTCAGGTTTAGCGATCAAGACAGATACGTCTGTCTTTACCACAGGCAGGAACAGGCTGTGCATGCCTGATCCCGTCTGACCGGTATTTCATGAAATTCCATGTATTCACCGTCATAAATCAGCATCCTGCCTTTCAGAAGGGTTCCGATACTTGTCAGCAGCTTGATCGCTTCCGTCGCCTGGAGCGATCCGACCACTCCGGCTGTTGATCCCAAGATGGGAGCGGTTTCCTGCGGTGGCACCTCGGGAGTAAGGCACTCGATACAGGGGGTCTCCCCCGGGATGATCGTTGTAATCCGCCCTTCAAATCCTCTCACTGACGCATGAATAATGGGGATCCGCTCCTGAATCGCTGCACGGTTCAGGAAAAAACGGGTCTGATAATTATCCAGGGCATCAATCACCAGATCTACCCCCCTGATGAGGGAATGGATATTTTCTGCGTCTATTGTCGTTCTGACCGGGGTAATCCTCACGGAAGGATTCATCCGGGAGAGTTTGGCCCGGGCACTCGCAACCTTCTCCTGACCCAGATCCTCATCCCAGTGAAGGATCTGACGGTTGAGATTGGATTGATCGACCACATCCTGATCACCAATGATCAGGTGACCGACTCCGGCAACAGCAAGGTACGTGGCGACCGGACATCCCAGACCACCGGCACCGGCGATAAATACCGTAGATCTTTTTAGTTTTTCCTGTCCTGCCTCTCCCAGGTCACGGATCAGGATCTGTCTGCTGTACCGGGTGAGGTCATGTGTGGTGAGGGCCATGATGTCCGGGTTCAGAGAGTCTTCCTGATCTGATGAGCTGCAGATTCACCGGAGAGGAGCATTCCGCCAAAGACCGGCCCCATCCGGTGTCCGCCCGATACCGCATTGGCTGCCATTCCACAGACAAAGAGGCCGGGGAAGACCTCCTTTGTATGAGAGACAACAGCGGTTTCAGCATTATCAGCCCACATTGTCCCCTCCCCTCTGATCGAGATCCCGCCACATTTCTTCTCCACCATCCGGGCGATGATCGCATCATGCCCGGTTGCATCCACCGTACACCGGCATCCAATCGTCAGAGGATCAACATGCAGATTTGTCGCTTCGACCGGCTGCCAGTTGATGACAAGACCTGAGAGCCGGGCATCATCCTTTACCATAACATCTTCCACGGTTGTGAGGTTGAAAAACTCAACTCCGGCATCAGATGCTGCTGCCGCAATCTTGGTGACAGCCTCCACGGAACGGGCGGTGTAATACCCGGGTTGAAATTCAGATGACCTGATATGAAACCGGTCAAGCAGGTACCGGGCCTCTTCCTGGACTACGATCCGGGGAAACATCATTCCTCCCCCCCACATTCCTCCCCCGATCGAGAGTTTCTTCTCGATGAGTCCGACCTTTTTGCCAGATTCTCCCAGGATTGCAGCACAGACAAGACCAGAGGGACCTCCTCCGACGACGGCAACGTCCATCTCCATGTAATCAATCAGGGTATTCATATGCTCGGAGATGATGGCACGACTGATGATTACTTCACTGAGAGTCATTGTAGTTACACTTCTGTTGAATGCATGATAAATGAATCAGGTCAGGGAATGGTGACTTTTGAACTGGTGCCAGGATAGATGCCAGAACAGGAGTGAATCCGGGAAGTATCGGAGATCAATTCTCACTCACAGAAACCGAAGAATGAACCCCAAATAACGGTGTTCAGAGAACATCCTGATCATTTTATAAATTATATGATGATATATCCAAGGAACGAAAGTTTGATCCTGAGATCTCAACCCCAAGATTAATGCCACTCCCGCCCAGATTTCTGATAACGTATGAAAATCCAGCACCCTGATGGCAGGATTGAGGAATGTGAGGCGAAAGGACGCACAATAGAAGAGATCCTTCTCAATTCAGGAGTGAATCCGCTCGAGGTGTTGATCTCCCGGGGAGATGAGATCATCCCGGAGGACACCATCGCTGATGATACCGATACCATCCGTCTGATCAGGATCTCGCATGGGGGATAATTCCAGACTCTGCTCACTCTGTACAAACCGGGCAGTGTACCTTGAACGGGAGTCAGGTAACCACCGTTGTGCCATTCACCTGAAAGAATCCGTTGAAGAGCGTGTCCTTGAGCGGATCCTCTCTGCCGGTGACCTGCCGGAAGTGATCGGTGTGGCATTCAGTGGAGGAAAGGACAGCACGGCCCTCCTCGCTGCCATGGCATCCCTCAAAACCAGGATCCCGTCACATGTGATTGCCCTGACGGTTGATGAGGGGATCAGTGGATACCGGGAGGACACTATCCATCATGCACAATATGTCTGTGAGAGACTTGGAATTCCTCACCGGATTATCTCGTTCCCTGATCTCTATGGTTGCAGCCTGGATCAACTGATAACCGGAAATTCCAGAAAACCCTGTACGATCTGCGGGATTTTACGCAGAAGGGCCCTGGAGGTTCTTGCAGAGGAGCACAATATCCGCCTGATTGTAACCGGGCATAATCAGGATGATCATGCCCAGACTGCCCTTATGAATGCCCTGTCTGCTGACATCAGGAAGGTATTTACCGGGACAGGGAAAAACGGACGTTTTGCCAGGAGAGTCAAACCGTTTGCACAGGTCAGTGAGCGGGAAGTATCCCTGTATGCAATTCTTGCCGGTCTTTTCAGGGATCTTCCTGAATGTCCTTATGCCGGGGATGCTCTCAGGGGGGAAGTCAGGCGGCTTCTCAACCGGTTTGAACACACACATCCCGGTACCATGAAAAATGCCGCCCGCTGCGAAGAAGAACTCCGGGACCGGTTCAGGGATTCATTTCAGAGAGAACCTCTCAAAGAGTGCCGGATATGTGGCTGGCCGGGAACCGGGGAGATCTGTCAGGTGTGTGCCACCGTTCCGGAATGGGCCGGCAGGG
>CAZXRT010000097.1:0-1298 GCA_964642535.1 uncultured Methanospirillum sp. | reverse complement strand
GGCTCCCCTGTATTGATCATCATTCATCATTGTAGTCAGGGCAGACCATGACAACAGAAAAAATCGTGTACATGGACCATTCAGCAACAACTGCCACCGATCCTGAGGTGGTCAGTGCCATGATTCCGTGGTTCAGTAAGGGGTATGGAAATCCCTCTTCGATATACCGGATCTCCCGTGAATCCAAAAAAGAGATTGATAACGCCCGTGAAAAGGTTGCAAGAGCCATTGAAGCCCTTCCGGAAGAGATTTACTTCACATCAGGGGGCACTGAATCCGATAACTGGGCCATCAAAGGCGTTGCTTTTGCGAATAAAAAGAAAGGAAACCACATCATCACCAGTGCCATCGAACATCACGCAGTCCTTCATACCTGTGAACATCTCCAAAAGCAGGGATTCGAGGTGACGTATCTCCCGGTTGACAACACGGGAAGAATCAGGACAGAAGATCTGAAGGCGGCAATCACGGACAAAACCATCCTGGTCTCTATTATGTTTGCCAATAATGAGATCGGGACCATCCAACCGGTGGCAGAGATCGGAGCCATCTGCAGGGAGAGGGGGGTGCTCTTTCACACCGATGCAGTCCAGGCGATCGGAAACGTGCCCATCAGTATCCCTGATATGCACATTGATCTCCTCTCCCTGTCAGCCCACAAATTCTACGGACCAAAAGGAACCGGAGCCCTCTATGTGAGGAAAGGAGTGAGAATTGATAACCTTCTTCATGGTGGCGGGCAGGAGAGAAGAAAACGTGCAGGGACTGAGAATGTTGCCGGAATCGTCGGGCTTGGCGTTGCCATGGAAAAAGCAGTAGATGGCATGGATGATCGTATCAGGCGGATAAAGTCTCTCAGAGACCGGCTTTTATCAGGGATCCTGGAAAAGATACCCCATACCCGTCTGAACGGGCATGAGAAACTGCGGCTCCCAGGCAATATCAATGTCAGTTTTGATTTTATCGAGGGAGAATCGATACTTCTTCTCCTGGATCATTACGGTATCTGTGCCTCAACCGGAAGTGCCTGTACATCCGGCTCCCTTGAACCATCCCATGTGCTCCTCGCCATCGGTCTTCCTGCAGAGACAGCACACGGATCGCTGCGACTGACTCTGGGAGAAGAGAATACAGAGGAGGATGTTGAGTATGTTCTTGAACATCTCCCAAAGATAGTACTGAGACTGCGGGAGATGTCTCCCCTGTATGCAGATCATGTGAGGAGGTCATGCCATGTACAGTGAAAAAGTAATGGATCATTTCATGAATCCCCGCAACCAGGGTGAGATACCCGAAGC
>CAZXRT010000096.1:1780-7370 GCA_964642535.1 uncultured Methanospirillum sp. | reverse complement strand
ATCAGGTCTTTTGAAGCAGCAATCCAGATGGATCCGCAGAATGCCGAGGCAGTATTTGCCAAGGGCAATGCGCAGTACAGCAAAGGGAAGTATGAGGATGCCATCAGGTCATACGAAGTCGCTCTCCAGCATGACAGTAAAGACAGCAAAGCCTGGTATAACAAGGGAAATGCCCAGTATAACCTTGGAAGGCTTGAAGAGGCGCTGAAAAGTTATGAGATGGCCTTAGCATACAATCCGAAAGATGCGGTGGCATTCACTAACAGGGGACTTACCTTAGCGGACTTAGGCAGGTATGAAGAGGCAATTGATGCGTATGAAGGAGCGATTGCTCTTAATCCAAAGGATATCAAGGCATGGACCAGTCTCGGTCACGTGTATATCAGCCTTGACCGTTACGATGAGGCAGTAAGGGCATACCAGCAGGCACTTCGGCTTGATAAGGGCGACCCTGAGATCTGGACCAGTATCGGTGATGCATGGATGGAAGAGCGTCGGTTTGATGAAGCCCTGGCTGCGTATGAACAGGCTGTGGGACTGAACCATTCCGATGCCGCAGCATGGGCAGGAAAGGGACAGGCACTCTCTTCTCTGAACCGGAACGGAGAGGGGCTTGCAGCCTATGAGATATCCATCTCAATCAATCCCGGATATGCAACAGCATGGGTAGGGAAAGGCGACTGTCTGGCAGGTCTTGGAAGATTCGCTGAAGCAGATACCGCATATGAGGTGGCACTGCAACTGGATCCGAAGATCTCAGGTGCATGGTCTGGAAAAAGCAGGAACCTGGCAGAGATGGGAGATCCGGAAAAGGCACTCATGTCAATAAACCTGGCCCTCCTCTCTGATATCAACAATACTGCACTGGTCGTGCAGAAAGCGAAGGTTCTTGGAGAAATGGGAAGGAATAGTGAAGCGATAACCGTCCTGGACGAAGCACTGGCTGCCAATAACAATTCTCTCCAGCTCCTCAATGAAAAGGCACGCAGACTCGTCGATGAAGGGAAGACTGATGCCGCCAAGCAGATATATGAGCCGTTGATGACCGGCAGCCCGGCTGATGCCGGGATCCTCGAGCAGCTCGCTGATATCCTGGCAGAGAGAGGAGAGGAGAGGGATGCACGGGAGATCTATGAGCAGGCAATAGCACTGAGGCCGAACCAAACAACGATTTCAGCCAAACTAAAGGCACTATCGGATCGGAAAACGAAAACTCCGTTTCCGACCCTGATCCTGATTCCTGCAATAATGGTGGCATGGCTCATGTTCATCAGAACCAGACGGAATGAATGAGAAATCACATTCAGGTCCAGGGGAGCAGTTCAGGCATCTCCCCCCCGGTTCTGCTTTTTTCCTCATCAGATACCTCGAGATACCGTTTCATGAACTGATCCCACGACGGAGTGATCTTCACTTCATCCCGGTAATACTCATAGAAACGGGAGTTGATCTGAACCGGGGAGAGGATTGCAAGGCCATTTGCCCGGGGAGCGAACTCATCATGCCCGGACCGGATAACCATCCTGCCGATGGCCTGAAGAAGAGTGTCAGCAGGTTCTTTGAGAAGCGGATCGGCCATGCTGGTCTGTTTGACAACATCAGCAAGATCCATGGTTGCGGGATCAAGAGTCCCGTTCCCGGTCAGACCGAACTGTTGTGAGGAGAAGAATGCCTGCTCCAGTGAGTGGTATCCCTCCGGGGTATTCAACAAGGGAAGAAGATCATCAGCATACCGGTCCAGCTCCGCGGTGACCACCCCGGCCTGTTCAAGGTCAAGGAGAGAGAGAGTTCTGCCAGACCCGTTGCCCTGCAGGTACCCGGTGATCACCTGATTGCCAATGAGCGTAATGTTTGCCCGGGGATCCCGGACAAGGGAGGAGATGAACTGATCATACTGCCATCCCTCAGCCGGTTCTGACTCCTCACTGGCGATCATATACCTGGCATATCCGCTCATCCTCGATGCTGTCTCCAGTGATCCCATAAGACAGGTGTCAAATCCTGCCAGCTCCACGTTAAATCCACCCCTTTGAAGACCGCTTACCAGTTCAGGCAGGGTAAGGGGATCATTTCCGTGATTCTGGTCAAAGAGCATCCCGGTATATGCCTCTCCATGTCCGATCAGGATCAGAAAGACGCGATCATACCTAAACCGGTCCCGTGCAAAAAGAAGAAACTCCCCGAGAGTATCAGCAGAACCCATACTGGCATCAGGAAATGCCGTCAGACAGTATGACTGGTTGCCGAGCTCCCCATCAGCCAGATCCTGCCTGAGAAGGGAAAGATTGGCAATTTTCATCCCATTCCACCCCGGTCTGGCAGATCCTCCGTATGCCACCACCACCTCCACCGTATCAGGAGAACTTCCCTCAGAACCGGACAGGATTTGGCCGATATCTTCAGTTATCAGGCCGTAATCTGCTTCAAGATCCCCGCCTGAGGCATACACAAGAACCAGAACGGTGCCTTCCTGCAGAAATCCATTGTCGCATTCTGCCGGAGATGACAATAACAGGATGCAGATCATCATACAGAGTGTTCTGAACAGTCCTGTCCCTGGCCGGAAACGGTTCATCCTATCACAAACGGCTGGCTGAATCAAATACCCTCGCGGCGGCTCCAATCAGGGGAGCAGACCCTCCCAGCGGACTGATGATGATCTCAGGGATTTCCAGGTACCGATCAATATACTGCACAGCTGCAGGTAGGAGAAGGTCAGGGTGGGCCGTGATCAATGGCCCGTCAACGATGATGATCTCGGGATCATACGCAACGATAACAGACGAAAGCCCTCTTGCATTGATCCTGGCGATCTCGTCGAGAAAAGAGAGGATGACCGGATCACCACGTTCACCTGCGCAAAGGATCCTGCTCGCCGTCGTGAAGGAGGGATCAGGATCCACCCCGCGGGCTGTACACCATGCGGAGAAAAATCCGGGCATTCCTCTCCCTGATGAACATCCTTCCCAGTGTCCGGCATGTCCACAGGTACAAGGATGGAGAATCGATGTTTCAACGCAAAAGTGCCCAATTTCACCGGCATTTCCCCCCCGGCCATTCAGCACTACCCCGTCTGAACAGACTCCGCCTCCGATCCCGGTAGAGAACGTGATATAGACGACATTGCAATGATTCCTGCCTGCTCCGAAGAACATTTCTCCCAATACCGCGGCCCTGCAGTCATTCATAAGGAAGACCGGCTTGCGGAAGATTTCACGAAGGGGTTCTGTCAGCGGAACCATGTCAAAGTCCATGTTCGGAGGATGGCTGATACTGCCGGATGCGAGGTCCACCGGCCCGGCAACCGAGAGACCAAGGCCACATATTGAATCTATCCCAAGCGACGCCATCAGGTGGCTCAGTCCGGCTGCCACTGCGGCAGGAACCACCCCCGGGTCCGGGCCGGCAGGGGTTGTAAACCGTTCCACTCCCAGAATGTTCCCGTCGTCACGGATGAGGGCAACGCGGGTATTCGTTCCCCCGATATCTGCAGCACCGGCAATGGCAGTCATGAATTCCCCATTCAGCGGGATATAATCCTCTGTCCATTAAGGCTCATCCGGACAGAAGAAAGAGATTTCCATTCACGGGATTGAAAAAAAAGGTATAGATAGAATACAAATCTGAGGGACAGATCCGGAGGATACATGGAAGGAACATATGCAACCCTGTTTACCGACATTGTCGTAATTTTTCTCCTTTCAGTCATTCTCCTCCTGATCCTGTTCAGGGTGAAGATCCCTTCGGTGGTCGGTTTTCTCATCACCGGCATTATTGTCGGGCCGGCAGGGCTTGGGATCATCCAGAATCAGGAGTCAATCGATTTTTTTGCCGAACTTGGGGTCATATTTCTTCTCTTTACCATCGGTCTGGAGTTTTCCATCAGCCATATCCTTAAAAGCAAACAGTTTGTCCTGATCGGAGGAACCATCCAGGTATTTTTAACAATCCTGATCTGCACATCCCTGATGATACTTGCCGGCTGGAACCTGAACCAGGCGATATTCATCGGGATGCTGATCTCTCTCTCCTCGACAGCCATCGTGATGAAGATCCTGGTTGACCGGCAGGAGGTGAGCAGCCCCCATGGCAGGGCAGCGCTCGGGATCCTGATCTTCCAGGATCTGATCGTCATCCCGATGATGATGATCACCCCTATTCTGGGAGGGGACGGAGCAGAGGGAGGTCCTTCGGTAGTAAACCTCATCCTTGGCGGAATCCTCATTATCGCCGTGGTGTTCCTCTCTTCCCGTTACGTCATCCCATTCCTCCTGCACTATGCAGCACGGCTTCGGAACCGGGAGATGTTCATGTTCGTGGTGATCGGGACCTGCCTTCTGATTGCATACCTGACGGCATCGATCGGTCTTTCCATGGCACTGGGTGCATTTCTTGCCGGCCTGATCATCTCAGAATCAGAATACTCGATGCATGCGATGTATAACATGATCCCGTTCAGGGACATGTTCTCTGCCTTCTTCTTCATCTCAATCGGGATGATATTCGATATCTCCTACCTTCTCTCCCATCCGGTGGTGATCGGAGCGCTTGTGATCGCGATCATCCTCATCAAATATGTAACCGGAACAATCGCCGCGATTGCATGCGGTCTTCCGGCCCGTTCCTCGGTTGTAACCAGCCTCTCAATCTGCCAGGTCGGAGAGTTTGCCTTTATTCTGGCAACCACAGGAGCGACGATTGGGATTCTGACCACTGATATGTTCCAGCTCTTTCTGGACGTATCTATCGTGACGATGGGTTTTGCTCCGCTCCTGATCGGTATGTCAGCAAGAATCAGCCCGGGACTGTCTGCCCCCCTGCATCGCATTATCCCTGACCGGATCTGCGATATCAGGCCTGAAGAAACGGAAGTGTTGAAAGACCATATCATCATCGTCGGCTACGGACTGAACGGAAGGAACGTGGCACGGTCTGCACGGGCTGCAGGAGTGCCCTACCGTATCATCGAGATGAATCCCGATACCGTCAGGGATGAGAGAAAAAAGGGAGAATACATCAGTTATGGCGATGCAGCGCAACCCGAGGTTCTTGAAAAGGCAGGAGTGTGCACTGCCCGGATCCTGGTGGTCGTTGTCAATGATCCCTTTGCAACCCAGCAGACTGTCCGCCTGGCCAGAAGCATGAACCCAGGCCTGTATATCATTGCACGAACCCGTTACATGGGAGAAGTTGCAACCCTTATTGACCTCGGGGCTGATGATGTCATTCCCGAGGAATTTGAGACATCCATCGAGATATTTACCCGGATCCTGCACAAGTATCTCATCCCGGAGGATGAGATTGAACGGTTGATCCACGATATCAGATCCGGCGGATACCAGATGCTCAGAAGTGCCTCCACCGGACCGGTCACGGTTGATGATCTCCGGGGGATCGTACCTGATATTGATACCAAGACGATCCGCATACCAGAGAACTCACCATGGATCGGGATAACCCTGATTGAAAGCCAGCTCCGGAGTCGTTATTCTGTAACGGTGGTTGCAATCCGAAGGGGAGCGAGGATGATCATCAATCCGTCCGGGAATGAGAAGATCACGGCCCTGGATGTCCTGATGGTGATCGGAAG
>CAZXRT010000096.1:0-1680 GCA_964642535.1 uncultured Methanospirillum sp. | reverse complement strand
GGATCATCCCTGAAGAAATACCAGAATACCTGCCAGGCATTCAGGAGATCGGATCCCAGGATCTCATCGCGGTTTTTGGGCTCGATTCCATCCAGCTCCCTTGCTATACAGGCAGGATCATCATTGCACCGGGAGAGAATCTCCTCTACCATGCCGGAGAGGCATGCATATCTTCCGCCATCATCTGAAACAAACATCAGAAGTACCCGTCACCGTGTCAGGATAAAGGATATCCGATGAGAGGTCACAAGGGAAGATCAGAGGAGAAATGATGCAATACCGGCTGATTGTTCTGGCGATAATCCTCATCATCGGTGCTGCCTGTGCCTCACCACTCGTGCATCCGCCGGATGTGAAGATACCCGCCGCCCACCAGGAGCCGGGCAGTGTTCAGAAGCAGATTATCCCGCCATCAGTCGTGCAGAGGGGAATCCCGGTGGTTTTGAATCCTGAATCAGGAACCACACCCCTGAATACCACTCCCCAGGGAGCGCCCCCGGCCAGTGAGGGAGCTCTCACCGAGGCACCCCTAAACCCGCTGTTTACCCGTTTCCTCTCTGAATCAGCCAGCCAGGCATCAATGAACGAGGTCGAGCCGACAGGATACCTGCCAGGCACGGTCGATCTCTCGTACCTGAACACCACCAATGTTTTTGGCGGGATGAGAACGCTCAGCCTGCCTTCTTCCTATGATCTCCGGACCCTGGGTAGGGTGACTCCGGTCAAAAACCAGGGGGCCTGTGGTTCCTGCTGGGCATTTGCAACCATGGGAGCACTGGAGTCAAATATGACAAGTCTCGGCCAGTATGATCTCTCAGAAGATAACCTCAAGACGCACATGTTCTGGGACTGGTCACAATGCGGAGGAGGGAACGGGTACATCTCAACCGCATACCTGACACGGTGGAACGGGCCGGTGTATGAGTCAGATGACCCTTATACTGCAGGAACGTCACCGGTTCTGGACATCCCTGCCCGCTGGCATATCCAGAATGTCTACCTTATCCCAAACCGGAATAATCCAACAGATAACGACGATATCAAGCAGGCGGTCATGACATACGGAGGTATCATGTCGGTTATGTACTGGTCATCTGGGTATTACCGGAGTGCAACCCGCGGGTATTATTATCCGGGCGGATCTCTTCCCAACCACGCGATTGTTATCATCGGATGGGATGATTCCTACCCTGGTTCATCCTTTCCTTCATCTCCTCCGGGAAACGGGGCATTCCTGATTAAGAACAGCTGGGGCACTTCCTGGGGAAGCAGCGGGTATTTCTGGATCTCGTATTATGACACCTGGATTGGACACGAGAACTTCATCTTCACCGGGGCTCAGGAAACCGGCACCTATGATCACCAGTACTCCCACGATCCACTGGGATGGTGTTCCAATGCAGGATATGACGGGCAGCATACCGCCTGGTTTGCCAATGTGTTCACCTCCCGGCAGGACGAGTTGATATCGGGAGCAGGATTCGTCTGTGCGGAGGCAGGTGAATCACAGCTTCTTAACGGAATTACCGTCCAGGCTCTCCCAGAGTCAACGTTTGAGATCTATATCTACCGGGATCCGGGGACCAGTCCACGGAGTGGAACCCTGATCTCCCAGACGTCAGGGACCCTGACCATTCCCGGGTATCATACCATCCCGGTCCCTGAGGCGGTGATACAGGC
>CAZXRT010000095.1:0-7479 GCA_964642535.1 uncultured Methanospirillum sp. | reverse complement strand
CACTGACATCCATTCAGTCTGCCTGGTCTTACCTGGTCGGGTATGATTCGGAGAAACAGCAGTACAGGGATCCCATTATTAACAACGAATCCGGTGATACTCTGCTGAAGACAAAAGAGGGGTTCTGGATTTACATGAAAGAGAATGGAACTTTTACCGGGTAAATTTTCTTTTTTTTATGACGGTATATTTACAAAAGCTGAACAATCCTGACTGATGTTATCCCGTTTCCCCGCAATGCAGCCGGTACATATCCCAATCAGTCTTCTTTGCTCCCATTGCTTCATAAAACCTGATTGCAGTCTGATTCCAGGACAATACCATCCATTCCATCCTGGCACAACCCCTGTTCATCGCCTCGTTCTGGCAGAATGAGAATAACGCCTTTCCAAATCCATTTCTTCGATAATCATACAGCACGAAGAGATCCTCGATGAAGAGCGTCGGCTGGGCAAGGAAGGTAGAGTATGTCTGAAAAAACGAGAGACAGCAGACCGGTTGGTTTTTCCATGTCCCGATATACGCTTCAAACCGTGGGGGATACACTAAAATATCACGGGCGAGCCGCGACCGTGCCTCTATGTCGGGTGGCGGGAGTTCTTCATACAGGGCGAGCTCAACGAGAAGAGAGAGGAAATCTCCGATATTATGGCCGCTTACCCGTTCAATCGTTAATGGGGGGTTCATGACTGGTGTGATAAAGGGAGGTATCCCTCCCTGAATAGTATGGTAGTTCCTTGAGATGAGTGGAATGATATATCAACTGGTACAGGTGGTATTTTTTGTCAGGATGAGTTTCACCTCCCCGGGTCCAATCAGGTCGCTCTGCATGGTACATTCGCGGCACGAAGACTCAAGGGCAATCCATGGGGGAACATGATCACATATCACCTCAAGTCGCTGGAATCTGCCGGCTCTGATAAACTTCTGAAGAACCTGCTTACTGCTCACTTCCGGATGTTTTCTCTGGATATCCCTGATAGAAATGTAATGATGGCCGGGCGCGATTTCTACCGGAACCAAAATATCAATCGTTGCAGCAGGCACGGCTTCACGCTGTTTCTCCTCCTCTTTCCAGACTTGTTCGAGGAATTCATGGGGTGAACCGCGTATTTCCCAGATCCCGCATCCGGCTTTCTGCAGTTCAAAGAATATCGCTCCGCTCACCGCCCGGGTGATAACTATCCGGCATTCACCCATGAATGAGATCAGATCTGCGATTTTTTCCCGTACTGCAGCAATCCCTCCTGTTGAATCCAGGGAGAACGGCATGATCCGGGCCGGCTCCCAGGAGTTGGGCCTGCGGGTATAGACCGCTACTGCTCCCGGACTGGTAAGTTCTGTTGTCATCCCTTCGGAATCAAGCATCACAGCAATCTCCGGTATCATTTGTTATATCACCAGTCGCTGCACGACGGTGCCTCCTTCGATATGCTGGTCCAGAATTTCCGCGACGTCATCAGCCCCAACGGATCCGTACCAGACATTATCCGGGTATACGACAACGATGGGTCCTTTTTCGCAGATTCCGAAACATCCGGTATTGGTGACAAAGACATCACCACCAAGATCCCGATCCTCGATCTCTTCCATGAATTTTGCCATAACGTCGACGCCTTCCTTGGTATGGCAGAATCCTTTCTGCTGGCCGGTAGGACGCGAACTGGTACAGATAAAAATATGATGCGTTGGTTTTTGCATAGATATCCTCACTGGCAATTATTCCGGTATCTGCGAAAGGAACTCTTCCCTGGTCTTTTCCCGGTATGTTCCGTATTTTTTCTCCAGCAGCGTATTTGTGAACCGATCCAAAAATGCCAGGGTTCCGGCATATCCGGTTGAGAATATCCGCTGCCCGCCAATCCGGTCATGGATCGGATACCCGATCCGTGTGATCGGGATGCCATGCTGCCCGGCCAGGAACTTACCGCCTGAGTGACCTACCCCGATGGTTGCACCTGCTGAAACGGCTGCATGCTCGATTGATGCAAAGTCAGCCTCTTCGATACAGACAGGTTGTTTTGCCAGTCCGGCTATCAGTGGCTGAATCAGGCTCATGAGCCTGCTGTGTGGTGAACCGCTTGCGATGACCACCGGCTCGGCACCGTTCTCGATGCAGGTACATGTCAGGGCATAGACCATCTCCGGCTCGCCATAGATGACCGGTCTTCCCTCGGCATTATACTTGTGTGAATCTGCCATTCCATCTAAAAGCCAGCCACGCTCAAGGGTGAGCTGTTCTGGCACCGGTATTTTGGAATGCGATGATAATGCTGCAATGAACTGATCTACATTATCAAGACCGATGGGGATTGGGAGGTTGACGAGCCTGACACCAAACTGCTTCTCCAGGTATAATCCGGGAGAAATTGCATCCGGACAGGTCATTCCAAACTGGATTGTGAGCGGAGCTCCGGGCATTCCCGAGATATCAGCAGGACTTGTCCCCCCGGGGGGGATCTTCTGGTACCTGCCACCGTATGGCCGGTCAAGAGTCATCGAAAAATCCGGAATTAACGTGTACTCCAGGTTGAACATGCCCAGGATACGTTTAATCTCCCTGATATCTGCCGGGCTGATGTTAGGGATGATCACGTTGATCCGATTGTGTGGTGCACAGGGTTTAGCATAATGGGCGATAACGCCCCGGGTAGCAGCCCAGAATCCTTCTGAATGAGTACCGCCATAACTTGGTGTCGCAACTGATACGATCTCAACCCCCGTCTCCGGTCGCTCCTGCTTGTAGGACCGGATGATCCGGTCCATATCCTCACCCATCGTCTCGGCCAGGCACGTGGTCAGGATTCCGATCATTGTCGGCTGATACACCCGGATAACGTTGTCCAGGGCCTTCTTCAGGCTCTTCTCCCCGCCGAGAATTGTCTGTTTCTCATTCAGCGAAGAGGAGGCGATATCGACCGGCTCATGGAAATGCTCCACGTTCGCAAGACGCATATACGTACTACAGCCCTGGGATCCATGCACGAGCACCATCGCTCCCTCGATTCCCTTGAAGGCAATCACACCGCCAAGGGGCATGCACATGTGGCATTGGTTCTCGTTGACCTCTTTTACCCGGTGGGTTCTGACTTCGGTCTGCATAATTATCCCTCCTGAATGCTCTCTTTCAGATGTTTCCAGACTGGTGAACAGGTTGTGATGGAGACTTCCCTGGCAAATGTCACGGCTCCATCAAATCCGGCCAGGCATTTTTTGCGGTCGTGATTATGATCCACGAATCCGATACCGAGTTTGTATGCAAGGACACGCTCCTTTACACCGCCAGCCATAACATCGACCTTCATCTCAAGAAGGAACTTTTCAATCTCTGCCGGGTTGGCATCGTCGACGACAATCGTCCCTTCGCTTAAAAGACCGCTGATGGTCTCATACTCCTCCTGTTTTCCTGTCTGTGTTCCGGTAACGACAACCTCCATTCCAAGATCTTTCATCTGCCTGATCAGGGCGACGGCTTTAAAGGCTCCGCCAACGTAAATTGCGGCCCGCTTTCCTCTCAGTTTCTCCCGGTACGGAGCTATGAGGGGTTCAATCCTTGCAGTTTCCCGTGCAATTAATTCTTCGGCTTTCCTGATGATCCCGGGATCTCCGTAGAAGGCTGCAATCCTCCGCAGACTGTCTGCCGTGTTCTCTGCTCCGAAGAAGTTCACGTCAAGATAGGGAATCGCAAAATCCTGGAGAAGGCGCTGGGCAACCCAGTGCATCGACCCGGTACACTGAACAATGTTCAGGCATGATCCCGGTGCCTTTTTAAGTGCTTCAACAGTTGAATCTCCGGTGAAGGCAACATTGACTTCTATCCCGATCTCCTTGAGATACCGCTCAATCAGCCACTTCTCTCCTCCCAGATTATACTCACCCAGGAAGTTGAGTTTTCGTGTCTTCTCAATGACCTCACCGGGTTTTGGCCTGATGAGTTTCATTATCGCTTCTGCTGCTGCCCGGTATCCGACGATCTTATTCCCTGACAGGAATCCGGATGATTCCACAGGAATAATATCAATACCGTACCTTTCGGACGCATCTTTGCAGACGGCAATAATATCATCCCCGATCATTCCGACCACGCAGGTAGAATACACAAACACTGCAGGGGGATGGTATTTTGTCACCACTTCATTGATACAGGCAGCCAGTTTTGGTTCGCCACCAAAAACCACGTCCTTCTCTTTCAGGTCTGTGGAAAAACTATGCCTGTACATCTCAGAACTGCTGGAGAGACTTCCCCTGATGTCCCAGGTGTATGTGGCACAGCCGATTGGACCGTGGACCAGGTGAACTGCATCCGTGATCGGATTCAGAACAACCCGTGCTCCACAGAATACGCAGGCTCTCTGGCTGACCGCTCCGGCCAGGCTGTCGTCTGCGCAGTGAATGCGGCTTTTGTTCTTCCCTGTGGTTATGATGGAGTTCTGGCGTTCGCTAATGCATCCAATATCCCCGGATGGCAGCGAACAAACATGCTCCATAATATTTCACCGATTTTTAATTTCAGGCACCGGAAAGGAATTTTCCCTTTCAACCATGAAGTCTACAGTACCAGTTCGTAATCTTCATCCAGACAATCGCGGTCACGGCGATCGAGCAGGGTGTTACTGATCATTTCTATGAGCCGGAGGCATCCTTTGTACCCGGTAATGGGCATCAGTTGGTGAACAGCCCGGTCCATAATCGGGAATCCTACCCTGACGAGTGGGATATCCTCTGCTCTTGCGATATATTTCCCGTGTGAGTTTCCAATCAGGAGATCAACCGGTTCTTTCTTGATCCACTGATGCATATCAAAGAGATCTCCTTCAGCCTTGACGATGTAGTCCTCTATCCCTGCTTCTTCCAGCATAGATCTGACTTCTTCTTCGAATGCTTTCCCTGGTGTCCCTGTGAGCACATACTTTGGAATCATGCCCATAGTAAGCAGGAATTCGACCAGTGGAATCACAACATCAGGATCTCCAAAGACTGCCGCAGTTTTGCCCTGGTAATGGAAGTGAGTGTCGATCAGTGTGTCAACAACCTGACCACGCTCTAATGTCAGGTTATCCGGGACGACTGCATCGAACTTCTCCTTCAGGATCATGATCAGATCATCAGTCGCCTTGATACCGATTGGAACCTTCAGAGGAACACATGGCACGCCACATTTCTCCTGAAGTGCTGCACCAGCTGCATTGGAAGACCAGGCTCCAAGCGCAAGGGTCAGTCTTGAGTTTCCGGTGTCCTTGATCTGCTCAACGGTTGTTCCACCCGACGGATACATGGAGTATTTGGATGTAAGCGGAGAGTCAAACACGTTAGTCGTGTCAGGGAACATAATCATATCAACTCCAAGACCTGCGGTGATTCTTTTGATCTCCCGCATATCTGATGGATTTACAAATCCCGGGATAATGTTGACACGTTTCTTCCGGACAGATTCCTCATCCCGCTCAGCAAGGTACGTGACCATGGCCTTGACCATACCTGAGAACCCGGTGATGTGGGAGCCCTGATATGACGGGGTGTTTGCATGGATGACAACTTTGCCTTCCGGAATCTCAGACTGCTTGATGATCGTCGGCAGGTCATCACCGATAGTCTCACTGAGACAGGTGGTGTGAACAGCGATGATTTCCGGGTTGTAGATCTCAAACACGTTCTTTATTGAAGTCTTCAGGTTAGCTGCACCACCAAACACCGAAGCTCCTTCTGTAAAGGAACTTGTGGAAGCGAGTGCCGGTTCACGGAAATGACGCGACAGGCCCATCCGGTGGTAGGCACAGCAACCCTGGGAACCGTGGCTGTGAGGCAGGCACCCGTGGATACCAAGTGCCGCATACATTGCACCTATTGGCTGGCAGGTTTTGACCGGGTTAATCTTCCCGACCGTGTGAACGACTTCGCCTTCTGGCATACAATCTAGCATTTCTATTTCTCCTGTTACTGGGTCTGTTTCTCCCAGGGGGCAGTCACCAGTTTCCATGCCGGAGTTGTTATGGCATTGGTTACATCACGGGCAAAGTTCACTGCACCGTTATATCCGGCATATGGTCCGCTGTAGTCGTAAGAGTGCATCTGTTTTCCTGGCACTCCGAGTTTTTGTGCGAAATATTTGTCTCTGACACCTGCAAACACGATATCAGGCTTGAGGGCATAGATCATCTTTTCCAGTTCATGGTGATTGCAGTCATCGATCATGACTTCACCGTTTTTCATGTCAGGGATCATTCCTTCATAGGCACTGAGCGTAACTTTCTTGCTCATCTCATCAAACTTCTCCTTTGACATGTTCAGGTGAACATGGGCATCCGTAAACTTTTCAGGATCCGCTGTCAGGTGAAGCTCTGTGATGTTCTTTGAGTCCGCATCGATCTTAATATTTGGAATAACCTGGCGTCCTTCGTAATCATCCCGATGGGCAAACTCGTATCCGGCAACCACAACTTCCATGCCAATATCCCTAAGGAGGTGCATGTAGTGGTGACTTCGTGAGCCTCCGACAAAGGCAAACGCAGTTTTCCCCTGCAATATTTTGCGGTAATGCTCGATAACCGGCATGATCCTGGCTTCTTCCCTGGCTATTACCTCTTCTGTCTTCCTGATCAGTGTTTCATCGCCAAAGCAGAGAGCCAATTCACGGAGACTTTTCTTGGTTGATTCGATTCCGATGAAGTTAACCTTCAGCCATGGAGTTCCGTACTTGGTCTCCATCATTTCAGCGATGTAGTTGATTGACCGGTGACACTGCACGAGGTTCAGATTGGCCTGGTGAAGGTTCTTGATATGGAGATAACTGCTGTCTCCGGTCATGATACAATTGACCTTGTATCCGATATCTCCCAGGAACCTCTCAAACTCCCAGCCATCACCACCGATGTTGTACTCACCGAGGATGTTGATCACGTACTTGTCATTTGGATCCCTGTCCGGACCTGTTCCGATAACCTTCTCCATCAGGAGGTTGTTTGCGATGTGGTGACCGGCAGACTGGCTCACGCCCTTGTATCCTTCACAGTTGAAGGGGAGGACCTGTATTCCATGCCGCTCCTGGGCAGCCTTTGCAACTGCTCCAAGATCATCTCCGATGAGCCCGACCGGACAGGTTGCACAGATTGAGATAGCACGTGGATGGAATGCTTCGACGACCTCGTCGATCATCCTGGCGAGTTTCTTTTCACCACCAAAGACGATGTCACTCTCCTGCATATCTGTTGAGACACACATTGCTGAGAATATCTGATCTGCTGGTGTGTCAGCATCGGCACGTGCCTTGTTTCTCCGGGTACCCCATGCATAATAGGCACACCCGATCGGCCCGTGGACGATATGGACCATATCCTTGATCGGCCCGATGACCACACCTTTGCATCCTGCATAGGCACAGCCACGCTGGGTGATGATACCCGGAATCGTCCGGGTGTTGGCTTCTATCTGCTGACAGGCCTGATTTGTATCGACGATGGTGATATGCTTCTTCCGGTTTTT
>CAZXRT010000094.1:2882-7518 GCA_964642535.1 uncultured Methanospirillum sp. | reverse complement strand
GTCTGTGCCGAGAGCGGGGATGAACGTGCACTGGAGACACTGAAGATCTGGGCCCAGGCACAGGAGATGAAGATCATCAGACCCGTCAGCGGTCACGGGTACAAGGCAGGAGAGATAGCAAGGGACGAGGATGCGCTGAAGAAAGTCAAAGAAGCCGTGATGACACTGTCATCAGGCCGGTGAGGCAGAGCGGAAAGGCGGCTCACCCCTGCCCTCTTTCATGAGACAGGTTCAACCACAATCACCAGCTTCTTTTTAAATATCCCTTCAAAAATGGCAGTCTCACTTCTGATAGCCCATTCCTCCAGCGTAACGTCATGCCGGCATCTGATGAGAAGACAGATGCTGCTTTTTTTCTGCGGGGAGAGGGTTGCTGAGATGACCCGGCCGTCATGACTCCGGTCGAGGTTTTCTGCCATCCGCAGGTAGAGCGAGAGGATCTGGATCGCTTGCTGCTCTTCTGCGGATAGCAGCCGGAACCCCTGATCTTTCTCCCTGGGCATTCTTTTCCGGTGATACCGGGTAATCAGTGCAATTTTAATGATCTCATGCTCATGAAACCCGGTCAGCGGGGCATGGGTGATGACATAATAGGAATGCTGGTGATGACTTGAGAACGAGATGAACTGCCCGATGTCATGGAGATAGGAAGCACATGCGAGAATCTCACGATCACTGTCAGAAAGGGAATGGATATGGGACGTGCGGGATGAATCAAAGAGGGAAAGGGCCAGATCAGTCACGTGTCCTGCATGAGACTCGTCAATGCGGCATGATCTTCCCAGCTGCCTGATCCCCGTCTCTCTGACCGGCAACTGTTCAGCCTGGGGAAACCCGGGGAGCCGGGAGAGATAATCAACCAGGAGCCCGTCGCGAAGACTCCGGCCTGAAACCTCAATCTCCTTGAGCCCTGACATGGAGAGGAGGCATTCAAGGATCAGCGTTCCTGCAACGATAATATCCGCACGGTCAGGATTGAGCCCTGGAAGGTTTTTCCGCTCTTTCAGTGACAGACTGCACAGCAGTTGGGAGACAGAGGATAATTCAGGGAGGGTGATGAAACCCGGCCGGTGAGGGACAGGGAGATCCTTCAGAGAGGCAGCGACCGATTCTATGGCTACAATTGTCCCGGAACTTCCAAAAGCACGAGAGGGTCGTTCTTTTCGTATCTTCCTGATGATGTGAGTGATCTGATCCCTGATATGGAGCCTGAGCGCCCGGATTACAGGACCGGGAACCGGTCCGGTATTTCCAGGGGGAAGGAACACGTTCGTTGTTCTGATCGCACCCAGTTTCAGACTTCGCAGCAGTGACGTCCCGAACTGGTTTCCTATGATGATCTCAGTGCTACCCCCTCCGATGTCAATAAAAAGGCAATTCTGGTCACCAAGAGCATACCCGCTTGACACACCGAGCCATATCAGCCGGGCTTCCTCCGGTCCCGGAATGACATTCATCTCAACACCGGCGGTCTCCCGGATCCGTGAGATGAGAACCTCCCGGTTGCGTGCATCCCGTGTCGCAGAAGTTGCCACCGCTATGATCTCGGTCACCCCGAAATTCCGGGCAATCTCTGCAAACCGGGAGATGACCAGAACTGTGCGGTCAATGGCATCAGGAGTGAGGTGGTTGTCTCCGAATTCTCCCTCCCCCAGGCGGACAACCTCCTTTTCGCGGGTGAGGATGGAGTACGACCGGTTCTCATTCAGCCTGACTACCAGAAGCCGTGCCGAATTGGTGCCCAGATCGATGAATCCGACCACCGGATCTGGAGTCATGGGATCATCACGGTGATCTCCCTCCCCGTAACCTGAGACAACAGTTCTGCTTTTTTCTGAAACACCGGAATGAATGCTGTATCATATGGCTTTGCGTCAGTATCACACCGGATCGCAATCTGATCAGCGGTGATGGTGCAGGAAATCTCCCGAACCCGTGAGTCGTGAGCCCGGTCAAGCACATCAGCCACCCGGAGGATAGCTGAACCCCAGTCCACCAGATACTGCCGATCACGGGAAAGGGAGCGATAATAAAAATTTTTCCGGGACGGAAAGGATTTGCGGTGGTGCCTCGCGATGAGTGCAACCACGATCCGATCCTCTTTGCGCAGTGGGAGGGTATCATCCGCTAAGATCAGATCCATGGATGCCTTATGATGAGGACGATCGCAGACACTCCATCCGATATCATGGAGAAGTGCTGCATAGCCGATGATCCTTCGTGAATCATCACCGAGTGAGTGAAGAGAGGCGAGGGCGAAAAAAAGGCTGCAGGTCAGATGCTCAACCTGGAGGGCATGGGATGGATCAGGATCCAGCCGGTTCATCAGTGCCATGACAGCTTCATCAATCCGGCTTTCATCCTGTTTTCCTGCGGTCTGGTCCATCCTGGTCACCGCCGGGGTTTCTGGCGGCCGACAGTCTCCAGCGGCCTGCCTTCCTCGACGATCCGGGCAAACGCTTCAGGCAGATGGGACTCGTGGACAGCATCCACGGTTCTCCCGATCTCATACGGAACCCTGATATGAGTCAGGGAGAAGGGATCCACCGTGATCAGGGCATAACACGCCCGGGTATCACCATCCTCAGACCGACCCACACTTCCGGTATTCACAAACCAGACACCCCCGATCTCGCGTGCCGACGGGCGATGTGAATGCCCGGTAACCACGACCCGGGCCTGTACTGCGGATGCAATCTCAAGGAGCCTCGTTTCAGGGGTCCCGTCATCAAGATATTCGGTGATCGAGTCCGGACTGCCATGAGTGACCAGAAGAGTCAGACCCCTGACGGGCAGACGAAGACTCCGGGGAAGACTCTTCAGCCATAACCGGTTCTCATCAGAAAGGTGGTGGTACGCCCACCGCATAGCCACCTGCTTCTCACGGGAGCGGGGTTTTCCCCGTTTCCACTGCTTCGAAAGAACAGAGAGATCATAATTGCCGATGACGCTCAGGACATGCTGTTTTCGCAGCATGCTGACAACCTCATTGGGAAAAGGCCCGTAACCGGTCATATCACCCGCGTTGAGCACCACCCCGGCTCCCCGGGACCTGGCATCAGCCAGGACTGCCTCCAGGGCTGGAAGATTGGCATGAACATCACTGATCAGGGCGATGGTCACCGGCCCGGGTTTTTCAGAATCGCCTGGGCTGGCGAGACTTTTCTGTACCGGGACCGCTATTTTTTCCGCAAACCGATCCCAGAATCCTTCATCCTTCAGATCGTCCCAGATCCGGCAGAGATCATCAAAGAGAACATTGCGGGTCCTGTGGCGATCCTCAATCAGCGCTGTGATGCCGGGGCTTACCTGGGAGAAAAACCGGTTTGAACCAAAGAATGATCGGAACCGCTCCTCTTCCTCTCCGAGAAAACGGGGAAGTAATTCAACCCAGACATCGCAGTCATGGATATCCCCCAGTAATTCCTGGAGTTTTTTTATGACCTTCAGTTCTCCTTTCAGGGGCTCATCGTAGAGATCTGCAAAAGCTTCGATCGTATAGCGCAGCCTCTTTGCCATGATCCGCATCGTATGATGTTTCTCTTTCAGGGAGGAATCTCCCAGATACGGTTCATACCAGAAGAGATCTGCAATTCTTCCCATGATGTGAAGATACGCAGCCTCATACGATGCCGCCTGGGCTACTCCCTCACCCCGGAGCATCGAATGAATCCTGAGATCCTGCAGGAAACGGGAGAAATGTTCGATCGTCTGACCGGAGAGGAACCGGGATACTGCTTCCTCTACTGCAGGCTGCATGACCCGGCGCTGCTGGACAAGCCTGATAAGCAGGCAGTCAAGGCCCGGGATGAAAGGATCTGCAGGCACATCTCCAAAAAGGGGAATCAGCGTGGGAGCGTCCTGCGTTCCGGATTCCACCTTACATTCTTCTGAAGGAGGATGCGTTCTCCTGGTGCGTATCCACTGGCGTATCCGCGTCATCACCGGGCGCGGGGGGGTGGAGAGGGGATCATCATGAACAGGGAGCGTAACGACAGGAGATGACGAAAGGTTCTTTTCAACGGTTTTTCTGTGATCTTCTTCAGAATACGCACGGTTTTTCTCTTCCAGGATCTTTCTGACCACCTCAATCTGGACATCAAGATCCCGTGCTGCTCCGAGGGCCCGGGTCAGAATCCGGATCTCCCGTTCCCATCGTTTTCCATCTTTGCGGGGAAAGCATGACGAGAAGAGAGGAAAAGCCGCCCTGATGCGTCGCGTAGCAACCCGCGACCGGTGTACATACTCGATATCATCGTCGCGGATCACTCCCTCAAGTTCCTTCTCAAGCTGCATGAGAAGAGGGAGGAGGATTTTCGTGGCATACAGGCAGTAATCCGGATCAGGAGGAACTGAAGCAGGCTGCCGGTCACCAGTCATGGAGTATATCATCGGCCGGGGGTGAGAAAAATATTCTGAACAGAGAGGGGTCAGGGAAAAAATCCAAAAAAGAGAGATCCGGGGGGAAAGGGTCCGGGTAATTTTTTACATGAAACCGTCAGTACAACTGGATATGGACCATCTCATACTCACCCTTCTCCTGATCCTTGCGGCAGGCGTGCTCATGGCCGGCTGCACAAACGAGGGTGAACTTGACAAAACCCCTGTCGGGGATGAAGAGCAGAATGCCTTTTCG
>CAZXRT010000094.1:0-2782 GCA_964642535.1 uncultured Methanospirillum sp. | reverse complement strand
CTGGATGATCCGGGCAGTAGGGAAGGGAAAACAGAGCTTTGAGGCCATCTACCGACGTTCCTGGGAACCGGTTGACGGAACGGAGCAGCGGTATATCAGAAATATCCAGGTAGAATAACCACTTTTTCATTCAGTCGTTATTACACAATCCCCGGGAAATTCAGATAGTGGATTGCTTCCAGATGGCTGAGGAATGCATCATTGGAGCCCATCAGATCAGCCAGCTGATCCCGGCACCCCGTATCATACAGGGAAGGCGGGGAGACCGTAGCGGTACATTGCATCCGATGATCATACTTACAGGTGAAGGATATACAACTCATGTTTCACACTCTCCAGGGTATTGGTCTGAATCTGATGACAGATCCCGTGGAATATTTCGAAGGTCTGCAGGGGGGTCTGCAGCCGGACGTGCCTATGATACCGTCATCACTCAGTAGTGTGCCACCCGCAGGATGAGGAGTTTCTCCTCCTGCATGACGACCATACCCGATGACACCCTGGTTGTTGGATGAAACAGCATAAGAGAGATGATGAGGATACCGGGTGTCAATCCGTGAAAATGCGGGAGATTCTTTTGTTCGGAGGAGGGGACCGATCCTTGATTCAGAAGCGATAACAGGAGAATGAATCATACAGGATGGTTTGAACTGGATGTTTCCGGATAATCAGGGAGTTCAGACCTTCCAGGGAAATCCAGGCACCTGATGCCTGAAAATGACGGAAAAAGCGGTTGCAACTGGTTGCATACTCCGGAGAAATCTGCAACTCCGACGAATAGATGATCAATTCGTGATAGAATGAACGGACCCAAACTCTTCAGCGCTGGATGATGCTCCGGATTCGATCCTCGAGTTCGGCAAACTGGATCGCCGGATCCCCTCTCTTCTGAAGGTAGGATACCGCTTCACCGGGAGAAGGCCTGATCCCGACCTCGTCCTTCTCCAACCCGGTGAAGAAGATAAAAGGAATACCTGGTTTAATAAGCCGGGATTCGTTGAGAAACTCATGACCGCTCATTCTGACCAGCCGGTAGTCAGAGAGGATCACATCATACGGTCTGCTCCGGATCAAATCCAGGGCTGATCGGGCAGACGTGGTTGTTTCGACGATAAAATCTCCGGTCTTTTCGAGAATCACCTGCACGATCTCGAGAAAATCCCGGTGGTCATCAATATAGAGAACCCGTATCGGCCCGCTCTCTCCGGTTTTCCGGGGAGAATCCCCCGGTTGGGAAGATTGACTGGGCATCGTACAGCCTATTGGAATCCTGAACATGAAAAAAGATTCGGAACAATACCCTGAAAAGAGCAGGGAGTTCAGACCATCAGGCCGGTTTCGGAGAAGGGTTTCACCTTGACGAGAATATAATCCCTCATTCGTGAGGGCCTGATATCACCGATGGTCCCAAGAGTTACCCCTTTTTCGACCTCCATCTCCTTCATCCGGGAAGCAAACAGATCATACGGGAGCTTGACTCTGACCCCGTCCATCTGGACAACCACCGGAACCGGGGAGGTCACATCATGAATCTCGGGAAGCTGTTCCAGGATAACATCCATCAGGCGGGCCGGGGAGATACTCAGTGGATCCTTGGCGATCTCTGATCTGCGTACATCAAGAACCCGGGATACTTCGGTGACAATCTCATCAAGCCGGGCGATATCGGGTGATTCTTTTGTCCGGTGCATGAACCTTCCAAATCCTCCGATATATCCGGCAACCGGGGGGTCGATGATCCTCTTCAGGGTATCAGTTGACGGTCCTCCGGTGACAATGATCGGAACATGGATACCGCGTCTGAATGTCGGCATCTTCTGCTGAATACAGGTCTCAAAATTCCCGAAGAGATAGATGACAAGATCATGTTCATTGATGATGTCACGCTCTTCATCTGACAACAGACCGATACGCTTGCCAAATCCTCGTGCAAGACCGATCATATTCGTCTTGGCTCCGGCAGTCCGGAGATATTCAGCAACATCGCATGACGCATGGGGCAGGTGATGGATCTCCAGGGACATGGAGACGACAGCTATCTCTGTTCCGACGAGCGGGGCGTAGGTGACCTCTCCGGTGAGGGGGCGGGAGATCTCACGAAGTCTCTCGATATCATCCCTTGGGATGAGGGCCTGCAGGACAACCTCCATCGCTATCATATGTTTCTGGATGATGTACCCCCCCATATCCTCGATCAGATCAAGGATCTCATCATGGCGGTACACTCCCCCCTTATAGGTGACGGGAACCAGGATCATGCTGACGCCCCCATAATTGCGAACTGCTCATCCACCAGGGGGCTGACATCTTCCGGAAGGGTGTTCTCACTGGCGACAAACCAGAATCTGCCATCCTGGAAGTTCTGCTTCTTCACCCTGAATCCCTCAGGACAGATGACCTGCATGGTGTAGATCAGATCCTTAAACAACCCCTCTGTCGGGTCCGCAACCACCATCTCCTCAAGTCCTGCTGATTCTCCTTCCCGAAGCTGCATCTCGATAGTAAACCGGTCAGGCTGTAATACCCGATCCTTGCCAAAACGCTGCCATAGCAGTTCAAGAAGCGGAGCAAGGTATGTTTCATGTGCAATCGAGAGAATGACCTTTTCCCCGTCATACACAACCCCGCAGAAGTCGCCGACAACCACATTCCGTGGCACCGTCCGGGTCAGGCCGACAGCGACAAAGATCGGAACCTTTGGATCGATGAAGATCCTCAGTTTTGCCAGTACCCGGAGCAGATCGTGATCCGTGATCACGGTTGATGCGATCCGCCGGTAGAG
>CAZXRT010000093.1:4860-7532 GCA_964642535.1 uncultured Methanospirillum sp. | reverse complement strand
CTTGCCGAGCCGGTTATGGTTACGGCCGGAGATCGAATCCCGGTAACCGGATTTCTCGCCGACCCGATTCAGGGCAATGCCCCGTTACTCGTTACCTTCACTGACATCTCATCCGGAACGATTACATCAAGACACTGGAAATTTGGAGACGGTTCTGATTCATTTGAGATGAATCCCACACATCAGTATCGGAAACCGGGTAATTACACGGTAACACTGGAGACCGTTAGTTCTGCAGGTCGTTCGACCGAGGAAAAAGAAGGATTTATCACGGTACGTGAAGCTCCAAAACCTCCGGTTGCCAGATTCAAGTCAGACATCAGGTCAGGGCGATCCCCGCTCACTGTCTCATTTCAGGATATGTCAACCGGGGAGATCGATTCATGGGCATGGGATCTGGGAGATGGAAATCTCTCTGATGAACAGAATCCTCTCAACACATACACCCGTCCGGGGGTATATACCGTCCAGGAAACGGTTTCCGGGCCTGGAGGAGAGGATTCTGCAATTCGCAGGGGATACATTATCGTAACATCTTCAGCCCAGCCTCCGTCGGCAGCCGTATTTGCCGAACCGACAGAAGGGTCTGCTCCCCTGGATGTCCGGTTTATGGATCTCTCAGAGGGATCCATCTCCGAATGGAACTGGGATTTTGGAGACGGCAGCAGTTCTGCGGATAAAAATCCCACTCATACGTTCCAGACTGCCGGAGTATATACCACCCGGCTGACTGTCAGCAGCTCTGAAGGTGAGAGTTCTAGTGAGATCATCATCAGAGCTCAGGGCAAAGAAAAGAATGTATCAGAGTCAGATAACCCGGCGGAGATGAAGCATCAAACGGTTTCAGGTACACCCCTCCCGGGGTCCAGACCCAATGCTTCTTTCAGTATCTCTCCCCGGGAGGGATCAGCTCCTCTATCCGTCTCATTCAAAGATCTTTCAGCCGGAAAGATATCAGGCTGGACCTGGACGTTCGGTGATGGGGGGGTATCGGCAAAACAGAACCCCGTGCATGTCTACCAGCATCCCGGAGTCTATCCGGTATCTCTTACCGTTGCAGGACCAGATGGAACCTCGTCCAAGAGGCTCAGGGATGCAGTTTCGGTCTCATAATCCCTGATATAGGATTAGAGCCATTTTTTTCTTTTAAAGTACAGGACCATAACAAAGCCCACCCCCGCCATCATAAGAAGGACCGCCGGATACCCGTACGGGCTGTACAATTCTGGCATGTACTCAAAATTCATACCATATACTCCGGCGATGAAAGTGAGCGGGATGAAAATATTCGCGATGATGGTGAGCATTTTCATAATCTGATTGGTGTTATTTGATATTCCGGAGAGGTATATCTCCATCAGCCCTTCTGCCATCTCACGATACACATCTACGTCTTCGGCTATCTTGACAGTGTGGTCGTATACATCCCTGAGATAGGTGTGGGTGGTATTCCTGATCAGAAGAGAATCAGTCCTCTCCAGCCGTGAGATAACTTCCCGTAACGACCAGATTCGCCTTCTGAACCAGACCAGGTCGTGTCTGAACATCTGGACTGCACTGATGGTTCCGGGGACCGGGTTGTTGATTACCTCATCTTCCAGATCTTCAATACGCTCTTCCAGTTCCTCCAGAACTGAGAAATATCCGTCAACGATGGTGTCAACAAGAGTATATGCCAGGTAATCCACGCCATTCTCCCGGAATCTTCCGCGAGCCCGATTTATCCTTTCTTCAATATGGGCAAAGATGTCAGGAGTCTCCGTGAAGGTGAAGACCACCCCCGCAGTCAGGATAATACTCACTTTTGATACCCGGATTCCTTCCTGGTGCCTCAGAAAGTGATCCAGAACGATGAAGATATAATCATCAGATTCTTCAATTTTTGATCTACCCTTCGTATTGAGGATATCTTCTATGATGAGAGGATGAATACCATATGAAGTAAGGGTTTTTTCAATGAGAGAAGCATCATCAAGGCCGGAGATCCTTATCCACGCGTTATCACCCGGATGTAGATGTTGGGAAATTTCTTCTGGAGTTATCGAATCCTGCAGGGTTAGGGCATGATCAGAATACGTCAGAAGAGAAAGGGTGGTTTTTTGGGGAGGAGTATCCCCGACATAAACCGGGACTCCGGGAGGGAGCCCGGCTTTGCCTGATACCTTTCTTTCAAAGGTCATGAAAGGTACAGTGGGGTCTGTTCAACCTTATTCTTTTATCCCTTTTTTATCGGGAAACAGTTCATCAAAGAGTTTCTCTTCAGGTTCAAGGACTTTGATTCCCTTGAAATATCCTGCTTTAATTCCTAGGTAATAGATTACCATGGGGAGAAGCACTGCCGGAATGGACAGGTAGAGGGATCCCTGCAGGTCAGTATTGAATGCAAGAATGATGAGGGCGAACACCTGAAGGATAATCCCGATGATACCGGGAATCCATGGAGAGAGGGGAGCAGGGCTGATGATATCTGCATTGGTGTATCCCCTTTCATAGACCCTTTTCCTGAATATGATCTGAGCCCAGCATATGGATATCCAGCAGATTGCTCCGGTAAAGGCCGATACTGAAAGAAGCCAGAGATAGAGTTGTCCTTCTCCGTTCGTAAACCACCACATGCTCAGCACAGCCCAGCAGATGAGAAGGGTAAAGAGGGTGGCATACATCGGGGTGCA
>CAZXRT010000093.1:0-4760 GCA_964642535.1 uncultured Methanospirillum sp. | reverse complement strand
GGATTCTGAGTCTCTGCAGCAGCCAGTCCGACGATCTCCGAACCCTGGAAGTTCACGAGGATGAGAGCAAGGTTTGCGAGAAGGATTACAAAGCCTGCCGGAAATATTGCATCCTGCCAGGTAAACCCGGGTGGGAAAAGGATACTGAAACCTATCGGTTCACCTGATCCGACAATCCCGATGATGATCAGGAATGCAACAATGCAAAACACTCCGTTATGAACAATCTTGACAAGGGCTAGACCGCTCTCAACCAGGGCAAAGCCTCCGACATGAATAATGTTGAGGATGGTGATCAGGGACAGGAAGATAATTGCCCAGACCACGATCTCCACTGTCGGAAAGAACATATTCATGATAATCCCGCCCGCTACAGCTTCAGACGGGATATAGGCACACCAGTTGAACCAGTAACTCCAGCCGGTTCCGACTGCCCAGGTTGGTGAGATGAATTCTGCAGAATAACTGATGAAATTGCCGTGACGGGGAATATTTACCAGTAATTCGGCAAATGACTGCATCACCGTCCAGATGACAAGACCTCCGATAAAGTACAGGAATATGACACTGGGCCCCATCTCGGAGACTAAATATCCGGTTCCAAGAAAGTAACTGGAGCCGATAATTCCACCGATGGCAATAAGGCTGGCCATCCAGGGTTTGATTCCTCTGCTTAATTTCGGCGTTCTTCCTGCAGGAGGAACCGGGTTTTCCACGGTTGAATGGAAAGAGCATCCATCATGGCAGGAGTCCGTAGTCTGTTCTGCCACCTATCATCTCTCCTTGAATAGGTGCCATCCATCAGTTTTATGGCTGTATATTGTCCTCATGGTATCCTCACATGAATCAGGGGTATAATTTTGCTTCCAAAAGTCTTCTTCTCCATTAAAAACCGTTTCTAAAGAAATCCGAGAAAATATTTCAGGATTTTTAGAAATCCGGGTAATAATTGGTATTTTTTCACTTCAAAACGAGAAATGATGAATTATTGTATTTTGGAAATATTATGTCCCGCCTGATGAATTCCGGGCTGAAATCAGTCTGGTTTCATCCGCGCATACCCTCGGGAAGATGACAGGATATTCCTTCCTCTTTCGGGGTTCATTTTATGGCACTCATTATCAGGATATGCTTTAAGTTTTGGTCCGGGCAGAAGAAATCGAACAGTAAATTGATCTCCTGTCACTGATTCATAAACCGATTGAGGTATCTGTATCGGAGTGTAACATAACTCTGATAATTTTCAAAACGTCACCTTAAGGAGGGGATACTTATGATATCAATGCGTTTTTACCGGAATTATGATACGGGACGCGAGATTGATATCGATCTGCTTGAACGGCAGCTTGCTCAACGGTATTTCACCGCAAGAGCCAGTTTTCTGCGTGTCAATCCGAAGTCCATTATCATGGAAGACCCTCCCCTCATGCTCCGGATGCATCCGGCTGCCGTGGATCATGAGGGAACATCGTATCATTTTGAAGTCATCGCACATGTATATGATATCGGGGCTATCAGTATCTGTTTTGCATACGAAGACCCTGATGCAAAATCCTCAACTCTGGTTGACACTGCTTTATCGTTTGGCGGCCAGGACAGTCTGTCTGATCTCTTTCAGTCTTATCTGAATAATATCGGTGAGATTCTCAGACCCTTTATCCTGGATCCATCTATTGAACCTGATTTTTACGAAGACTATACGATTTATGTCACTGATCAGATTGACGAATCCATCGATCCTGCCGTTCTTCTGAGTGGAGAGAGGACCCGCTTTTCAGCCCAGATTCGTGATGATATCGTAAAAAATACCCTTAGTTACACTACCGAAGATATTGCGGTCCTTTCATGGGATTGTGCCCTCCTCTGTAATCCGGAAAAACCTACGGATCTGATTGATCTTATTGAATTTGCCAGCGTGCAGGTTCTGGAACTCAGATACTATGATCGTGTCCTTGCACGTCAGATGGATAAGATGTACGATGACATTGAATCGGCAGATAAACTGTTCAAGCTTCTCCGGATGCACAGATACCAGAAGATCATGGCACAACTGATGGAGACGTATGCCGAGATATCCGAGATTACCGAAAAGATCAATAACCTGATCAAGATTACCGAAGATGTCTATTATGCCCGGGTCTATGAGACTGTTCTGAAAGTGATGAGAAGCGGACAGTGGAGTGAGAGTGTCGGACGGAAGATCGATGTCATACATGATAATTATTCGATGCTTTCAGAAGAAGTCAGAATCCAGCACTCCAACTTTCTTGAGTGGGTCATTATCATCCTGATCTCAATGGAGTTAATCCTGGCCCTGGCTGAATATTTCTGATTCGATACCTGAGAGGGTACCCTGCCAGCATCATATATGACCAGTGTAATCGATGCGCAAAACCTGAAAAAAACCTACCAATCCTTTGTGGCAGTGGATGGGATCAGTTTTTCAGTCCGGAAAGGTGAACTATTCGGATTCCTCGGACCTAATGGGGCAGGAAAAACCACCACAATGAGGATCTGCCAGTGTATCTCCCCTCGGACTTCCGGCTCACTCACGATATTCGGTCTGGACCCGGACCGGTTTGGGAGGGAGATACGCAGCAGACTTGGTGTGGTTGCTCAGGAGACGAACCTGGATCCTGATCTGACAGTCGAAGAAAACCTTCAGGTTCATGCTTCCTTTTTTGATATCAATCATAATGACATTGCTCTAAGAACCGGTGAACTACTTGACTTCTTTCAGCTTACTGCAAAACGTGACATCCTGATAGAACAACTATCCGGTGGGATGAAAAGACGGCTTCTTCTTGCCAGGGCGATGATCAATCAGCCGGATCTCCTGATCCTTGATGAACCGACGATCGGTCTTGATCCCCAGGCACGACATCATATCTGGGAACGACTGCAGACAATTCGCAGCCAGGGCCGGACGATTGTGATGACGACCCATTATCTTGATGAAGCAGCCAGACTTTGTGACCGGCTGGTGATCATGGATCAGGGGCGAATCCTTGATGAGGGCTCTCCTGCCGATCTGATTAACCGCCATATTGGCCTTGAGATCGTTGAAGTGGACAATTCCCCGGGTGTCCGTGATTGTCTTCTCTCTCAGAAGATCAGGTATGAAGAAGGAGGGGAACTGTTGCAGATAAAGACCCGGGATCCCCGGTTTATCTCCGATCTCATTCTTTCATCCTGTCCGGGAACAAGAGTTATCTCCCGGCCTGCAACACTCGAAGATGTTTTCCTCCTTCTTACCGGCCGGAGGCTTCGGGAATGACATCCCTCTTCCTCCTTGAAATGGGATTCCTGATAAGAGGAGCCATGCACGTCTGGTCTCGTAACCTCCGGGTCTTCAGGAAAAACATTGTTGTCAACCTGCTCCCCCCTTTTGTTGAACCTGTTCTCTATCTCGGGGCTATCGGGTTTGGAATCGGGTCATATGTGGGTGAGGTTGAAGGTATGTCTTTTGTCCGGTTTATCGCCCCTGCAATCCTGGCAGCATCGGTCATGAATGCGTCGTTCTTTGAATGTGCGTATGGAACCTATGTCAGGATGCATTACCAGAAGACATTTGATGCGATCCTGTCAACCCCGGTAACCCTGCAGGAGATCATTGTCGGGGAGATCATCTGGGGGGCAACCCGTGGCCTGATCTCCGCTTGTGCCATCCTGTTCATCTTATCTCTTCTCGGTCTGGCAGATATGCCCGAAAGTCTTCTGATTCTTCCCCTGGCGTTTCTCGCCGGCTTTCTGTTTGCAGCGATAGCAGCGTGCTTCTCAGCAGTAACGCCCTCAATTGATGCACTCAGTTATCCCTCACTCCTCTACATTGCACCCATGTTCCTCTTCTCCGGAACATTCTTTCCCTTAAGCCTGCTTCCCGGACCGCTCCAGGTTTTTGCCCTGGTAGCGCTTCCTCTCACTCATGTAGTCTCGCTATGCAGGGGTATTATGGCAGGAGGGGCAATGCCTTTCTGGTCCGTTCATCTCCTGTGGATCTGCTGTGGGATGATCATCGCCACCCATATTGCAGTCCGGTTATTCAGAAAAAGACTAATCGTATAAATGGGATTATATTCTGAATCCTGAGGTATATTCATAATTTTTCCGAAAACCGGTAATGGTTCCGGAAACTTCTGATGCATCTTTCCACCGGTTCGTCGCAGAAATACTGGTGCTATTCCCTCTCGCCTCTGTAATGGATCCTGCAAAACCTGTTTTGAATGTTCCCTGTGCAGATTGTATTCCTGATGCTATGTCAGGAGTCACAGCTGTCTTATAGGATAGTTCTGCTGGAATCATCTCTTTCCCGACCATTCTGACACGCCCGGATTCAGAGATCTGTGCTGACTGTACATTAATCAGAGTTGCCTTCGTCTGCACGACATTACAGAAGGCAGGAAGCCATGAAAAATCGTTTTCTGTATAGATACAATGAATAGAATCGTCAGAGCGGGGAATATAGGATCCGGAAATGTCCAGGAAATATTGTTCTTCACCTGACAGGTGGGCACCGTTTTTACTCTGATAGGTCAGAACTTTTTCGGTCTGCAGATTGTATCCTTCCAGAGTCTGGTTTCTTGAATCAAATCCGGTATTCTTATTGACTGAGAGTTCACCGCCATTGGTCATGAGCGCATCACTGTATGAGAGGTCACCTACGACCTCTCCCGGAAGAAGAGTATGACGGGTAATGGCAGTACCTGCTGCAGAGGTTATTATGATTGAGATCAGGATCAGGATAACTGGAAGAGTTGATG
>CAZXRT010000092.1:6046-7544 GCA_964642535.1 uncultured Methanospirillum sp. | reverse complement strand
ACTCGGTGATCGAGTCATCCGTATACCCAAGCATCTCGGCATGGTGGTAATAAGCGGCAACTCCCTTCAGGCCAAAGACCACGAGAGCCCGGAGTGAATGTACGTCGTCATTGATGTTTGCCTCTTCTGCGATCTCCTTTGCTTTTGCGGCAATGTCTTCATCGCTCTTCGGGGTCCAGGTGCAGGCGTCGGGTTCACTGTCACCTGATTTGGGGATGGCATCCCGGATTGCTACCGCCCGGGTGATCATTGCCCTGAACCGGGCGTCATCAAAGTTCGTGTTGGTAAGGGTGGCAAAGAGGGCTTCGGTAATGAGTGCCCCTGCGTCCTTATTCTCTGCTCCTTTCGCCCTTGCTGCGATGTTGCGGATTGATATCCCCTTGCAGAGGTGGATGAGGACATCCTGCACTCCCGCGGTATGATCTTCCTTTCCACAGACACCTTTCACCGTGCACCCGGTTCCCCGGGCAGTCTCTTCACACTGATAACAAAACATGGGTACCGTTCTCCTGTATGGAAATGCTACAGTGTATCCATTGTATATCAACTTATTAATAGTTGCGAGTTTCAGAAAATATACTGTGCACGAGATCTGCACTGTCAACCTGACGGTTAAGTACCTGACAAAAAAATGGACCCTCCTGATCATCCTTGAGCTCTATAAGGGGAAAGAGTATACCCGCAGGTTCTCAGAACTGAAGGATTCTCTCGCGGATATAACTCCCAAGATCCTGTCTGAGAGGCTCAAAGAACTCGAAGAAGAGGGGATTGTGACAAAAAAGGTTGATGTATCATCGTTTCCGGTCCGGTGTGACTACACCCTGACTGAGAGCGGTATCGATCTGGTGAACGTGATCAGTGATATCAAGCGATGGGCCCTGAAATGGAAGATCGACAACATCCCCTGTGGAGAGCAGGACTGCCGGACCTGTGTTCTCTGATCTGGGAAAGAGTACCTGCCAGTACGAGAAGAAGATGGTGAAGAGATGATTCTGGATCATTGTCCGGGTGCGAAGAACCTGAAGACACCCACCCTCACGATTAAAAACTGTCCGCAATGCGGGCAGGAGGTGGAGATCTTCTCGAGCGATACCCGGGTGACGTGCGGGAACTGCGGTTTTGTCATCTACAATGACACCCTCTCCTGCATCCAGTGGTGCCGGTATGCAAAGGAGTGTGTCGGAGAGGAGATGTATAATCTGTATTATCAGAAGAAGGAAGAGAGGTGACTGAAGAGGATGACATCTCCTGTACCTGGCGCGATTCTTCAGCGTGATGGGAAGGGATACGCGATCATGACGCATATTCCTGCCGGAATGGCAAAGCCGGAAGATCTGATAAAGATTGCCGGAATCGTACAGAAGTATCAGATTCCGGTCCTGAAGATCACTTCCGGGCAGCGGATCATCCTTGCCGGTATTGCAGAGAAGGATGTTTCGAAGGTGGTTGCCGATCTCGGACCGCTTGCCCGGCCGGAGACAGGGCCCGGGGTGAAATT
>CAZXRT010000092.1:0-6036 GCA_964642535.1 uncultured Methanospirillum sp. | reverse complement strand
CATGTCTCGGAACTGAGATGTGCCGGTATGGGTCGCAGGACTCGATTGCCCTTGCCGGTGAGATCGAAAAGAGGTTATATCACAAGGATTTCCCTGCAAAGGTGAAGATCGGGGTCAGCGGGTGCCAGCGGTGCTGCAGTGAAAGCCAGGTCCGGGATGTCGGGATCATCGGGACAACCCGGGGATGGATGGTCTTTTTTGGCGGAAACGGGGGGACCAAGCCTCGTATCGGAGACCTCATCGCCTGGGGTCTCTCATCTGATGAAGCCGTTGACTGCACGGTCAGGCTCCTTGAGTATTACCGGGACCAGGCACAGAAGAAGGAGAGGACCGCCCGGTTCATGGAGCGAATAGGGACTCAGGCATTGAAGCAAGAACTGCTCACCCTGCTCCCCTATATTCCTCTTGATACGATGTGATGAGTATGAAGATTACAGAAGTTGCAAAAGTAGAATCAGGGCCAAATCCGCATCACGTGGATGCCCGCAAGGTGTATGATACGGATCATGCCATGGCTGTTGTGATCACTTTGCAGCCGGGTGAATCCCTGAAAAAGCATATCACTCCGGTTGATGTCTTCTTCTATGTGCTTGAGGGGACCGGTGTTATTGAGATTGGTGATGAGAAGGCGACCTGCACGAAGGATATGCTGATTGAGAGTCCGGCACGGATCCCTCACCGGTGGATCAATGAGAGCAGCCAGGTATTCAGGGTTCTCGTCGTCAAGGTGCCTAAGCCGAAGGAAGAGACGAAACTGCTGTGACCGGCAGTTTTTGTCCTCTACCCGGGTTTTTTCTCGCCAAACCCCCTTTTTTATGATATATGATGACTATCAGACCAGATCTCCTTGAAGAAATCCAGAGTTATGTTGATATTATTCAGATCGAACCGGTGATGAAGGGTTTCTCCGATGACCGGAAATTTGTTCTCACGTCAGGAACCAGGAAGAGATTTCTCCTTCGGATAACAGAATCAGACGATGCCCGGGTCCTTGAAGCTAGACGGGAGATGTATGCCCTGATGAACCAGCTCACCGGGTATTCTTCGCTGGTACCAAAGGGATACGGATGCTGGATCTCCCGAGATACGCATTCCTGTATCATGATCCATGAGTATGTGCAGGGAGATGACGGGGAAGAGTCACTGCTCCGGTACAGTCCGAAAGCCCAGTATGCGATCGGATATCAGGCCGGCCTTGAGCTGAAAAAAATCCATCAGCTTCCCGCTCCTGCCGGCCTTGCATCCTGGTATACCCGGAAAAAGCAGAAACATGAGCGGTACTGTGATGTATGCAACCGGGAACAGCTGACACCGGAAGAGCTGGATCTGGAGCCTGTTCATCGGTATATCGCTGATACCATCGACCTGATGAAAGATGCCAGGCAGACGTTTCAGCATGATGATTACCATCCCGCGAACCTGATTATCAAAAACGGGGAGCTGGCAGGGATTATTGACTTTAACCGGTATGACTGGGGAGACCCGGTTCATGATTTTTACAAACTGGCATACTATTCCCGCACCATCAGCATCCCGTTCTCACGGGGGCAGATTGACGGGTATTTTGAGGGGTATCTTCCTCCTGATTTCTGGAAAAAATATGCCCTCTATAACGCGATGAGCATCATTCCGACGATTGTCTGGTCATCCCGGATGGCATCCCGGGAAAAGTACCGGGATGTACGTGCAAACGCCATCCCCCTCATTCTGACCCTGATCAGGGATCATGAAGGTTTCCGGTCCGCCATCCCCCGTTGGTATTCTCATTCCAGCGAGGATGGGTTACGCTGACAGGGAATCTCATCACCGGGCTGACCAGCCCGGGCGGGTAAAGGCCAGGAGGTTGACACCGGTGACCTGCTGAAATGTGGCCCCCTGTCCGATAGCATTCAAAACCGCCTTCTCATCAACAACCCGGGATCCGGCGATGATGTCTGCACCATGTTCGAAGAGAACCGGTGAGACGGGGGTACTGGGGCCAAGAATGACGACACATGACTCCGGTTTGCACAGTCCGAGCAGGTATCCAAGGGTATGATTGATCACGGAACTTCCGGTGATTGCGACAACATCAGCCTGAGGGATCAGGTCAGCGGCTGCATGAGCCGGGTGATCTCCCTCGACGGGGTTTTGTTCGATCACCCAGAGGTTAGCTGCCGCTTTTCTGACCCGTGGAATGAACGGAAAATGTCCCACGATTGCGACGTTCTTTCCTGCACCATGCTCTATCAGCACTTCTGATGCGTTTATCCGGACAGCCTCCTCTTCCCGGAACTCCAGGAGTGAATTTATGGCCGCTATCCCGATTCCTGCCTCAAGGGTATTGTCCGAAAGGGCATATTGTGCAAGTTCCTGAGCGCTCTTTTGGTGCAGTTTTCCCACATCATGGACATGGGTGGTGTGATCATGAGGTTTTTGTGTCGGGAGGGTTGTTGCAAGACCGCAATGTGTGCTGCACACCGCAGTCCAGTGCACTCCGACCATCACTGATCGAACAGGGACATCTTTCGTAGGCAGATTGGACAGTAATTCTTCAATAATGTGTGTACTCATAGATCCTCGGTGACTGTGGCGGTATGAAAAAGAGGAGTATCAAAATGTTCAATACAATTCCTATTTTCTCCGCGTCTGGTAACATGATTTGATGTGATGATGGATATTATTTTTGCACATATGAGTAACAATTGGGGATTTGCCCTGAGATGGTTATCCTGAGTTGTCTGACTGATGTATTGGTCTGAATACCCTCAGGAGTTACTCTGATCTCCAAAGGTTCTTTGGATAACGGTTATTAACTCTTAATTTTATACAAGAGAGTATAGTATGTAATCAACCGTTGAAAACTAACTTATTATCTGGAACAGTTCTGGTCTCCATCGGGTCATCCCCCCGGGCACTTCTCCTGGTCCGGCAGAAATGACGAAAAACCGTGAATTGATCGATGATGGGAAAAACCAATCAGAAATGAAGATATCCCTGCGGTTATGTATCGAATCAAACGCGAGAAAGCAAATGTCAAATCACGTGATATTGCACGTCAATAAAAAAATTGAACGAAATGTATGCATGATAGGTAGAAAACAACCGTCTACGGTTCACTTGTCAGAATAAATGAGAGTGGCATCCAAAATGGGTCCATTATGAAAAATATCTGGAAATTTGCTCCTCCTGAAGGGAAGGAAAGAGGGTTACTGACACTTCTTGTTCTCCATTTCCTGGAGAAAAACCCCCGGTCGGGATATGAATTGCTGAAGGATATCAATGAGACAACTGACAATACCTGGGTGCCCAATAAGGGAACACTCTATCCGCTCCTCAAATCTCTGGAGCAGGAAGGTCTTATTCAGGTGAAAGAGATAGGAAAACGTTCAAAGATTACCTTTGAACTTACTGATAATGGAAGACAGATGCTTTGTACCCTGAAAGGGAAAAAAGAAGAAGCAGAGTCCAGGGTTATTTTTTTCAAAAAACTTCACCGTGAAATATTTGGAGAAGAAAATTTCTCGTTTATTAATTTCATGATGGATATCAGGTTTTTTGTCGAGGATTTACCTGAAGAGAAGAGAAAAGCCGCAATTGAAAAACTGCAAGAGGCTTTTGAAGAGATCAAAAAAATCTGACCAGGTCTTTTTTGTGAATGTTACCTATTACGAGAGGAATACCATGACTGCAAGTGCCATGCCTGATACAACAATTCAAATAACGCCTGTTGGAATCGTGAAAAATGATCTGCTCCGTCCCCCTCTGGTTGCAGGGAAACAAGGCCTCGAACATAACCGGGATTGTCCCGCTGCCATGACGGACATGACGCAATCCACGACCCGTGTCTCTGAAATTGTCTTATCAGAAGATTTTTCAGAACTCCTTGAGGGTATTGATGAGTATTCACATCTCGTCATTCTCTACTGGGGTCATGAGGTCACCTGCTCGGGGAGAGCGCTGAAAAAAACCCATCCTGCCGGCATGACCGCGTACCCGAAGCAGGGGATTTATGCAACATACAGCCCGGCACGGCCAAACCCGGTCTTAATGACCGTTGTTTCGCTGCAAAAATGTGAAAAGAACCGGCTCTATGTCACCGGCCTTGATGCCATCAATGGCAGTCCTGTTCTTGATATCAAACCGTATGTTCCCGTCCTGTTTCCTCAGGAAGGAGTCGTGATTCCTGAATGGATGAGACAGATCATGACTGAATTTCATGGATAACGGAGGTATATCAGATGGGAAAAAACGGTACGCGCGCGAACCAGTCTGAATGCAGCTCCGGTGTGATAAGCAGACCGATGGAGGAAAGGCTCAAAAATGACCCGAGATCTGCCTTTCATGAAGCGATCCGCCTGAATGACAGAGCATCATGCCTGATAAAAACTGCTGAGATTCACGGGCATTACTGCCCTGGCAGTGCTCTTGGGGTACTGGCAACTCTCTATGGTCTTAGTCTTTTGGAGAAGGATTATGCTCAATCTGATGGGATCATGGAGAACCTCCTCGCCATTATTGAGGTGAACGCCTGCTTTGCTGATGGAGTGCAGGCCGTTTCAGGGTGTACACTGGGAAATAATTCTCTTATCTACCGGGATCTCGGGAAACATGCCGTTACTTTTGTATCACGCAATGCCCGGGAAGGGGTCAGAATTCGTCTGCTTCCCGACTTCCGGCTATACATCAGCCAGGAAGTTCCTGAATTTTATCCTCTCATGGAAAAAGTCATCATGAAGCGGAAGGGAACAAGCGAAGAGGAACTGTTATTCAGGGAAAAGGCCCGTGATGCAGCATTTTCCATAATCGCCTATCCATATGAGAAACTCTTTGCTTCAGAGCGGGTCAGACCAATCATTCCCGGGCGTGCTCCGATCACCGGAACAGTGGTATGCCCGGGATGTGGTGAAGAGGTGATGGAGACGAAAACCGGCAAACGCGGTCTTATCAGGAACATGTGTCTCACGTGTGGTGGAAAAGCACAGGAACTGAATGGAATGGGAATTCAAACCGTCTCTCTTCGCACTCAGGGAGTGCCGGAAACCGGGAAAAAGAGCTGATAGTCATGAATGAAATCCATGGATGCACCAACGAGTCGCAGAAGAACAGAGCATGCCCGGGTCACCGGAAAGGCCGTGGTCCAAGCAGTTTCTGGATGCAGGATCCTGATCAGGTCTTTGCAGAACTCCACCTCTCCAAAGGCGATACCTTCCTTGATATCGGGTGTGGATCAGGGGATTATTCACTTCGTGCGGGAAGGGAAGTGGGCAGCGATGGGATTGTGTATGCAACCGACATACAGGAGGGACTGGTTACATCACTCCTGAAGCGGGCAGAGGAGGATGGTCTTGACAATATCCGTGCAGTGGTCCATGATATTCATGACCCTCTGCCGGTTGAGGGCGGGAGTGTTGATCTCTGTTTCATCTCAACTGTTCTCCATAGTCTGGATAGGGATCGAATCGGACCGCAGATGCTGCGTGAGATTAAACGCGTCTTAAAAACTGATGGAAGGCTGGCAGTTCTTGAATGCAACAAGGAGAACCTGAATTTCGGGCCACCTCTTCATATGCGGATATCGGCAGAAGAACTGGCTCAATTTGTCTCTTCCCATGGGCTGCTCCAGGTTTCCCATGCAGATCTCGGTTTTAATTATCTGAGCACTTTTCGTGTTCACTCGTGATGATCGGATCTTGTGGTACTCCACAAATCTGACTGATGGGGGATCTGATGAGCAACCTGAATCTCCGGATAACCATGTCTGCAGGTTTTCGAGCCCTCCGAGCGGACAGATCGCATGTACTGATGGAAAAGCAGTTCCTGCAGTGATATGCAGATAATTGAGGATGATTGAACAGACGAGAATGATTCCGAGGATCGCCCATCGAATTGATCTGACTTTCATGTCCGGCACCTGATATATTGATTGCTGAATCCCTAATGAAGGCATTACTGGCTGAATCAGATCAGAATGGGTATTTCCCCGCTGAAGGCCGGGATTTCTGAACCTTTCCCGCCGGTTTTCTCTGATGGATTCAGAGCCTTATGTGAGAGAAC
>CAZXRT010000091.1:0-7642 GCA_964642535.1 uncultured Methanospirillum sp. | reverse complement strand
CGTGATGCTGACCGGATTGTGGTTCTCTCGCAGGGACAGGTGGTGGAAACTGGAACCCATGATACACTCCTGGAAATGGAAAGACCATACGCCAGGATGTGGATGGATCAGCAGAAAGCAGCTGAGTGGACAGTATCATCAGGGAGCGGGGTGAATGGATGTCTATGAAGATGCCAAAAATCCAGGGAAGTTTTCAGCCGCTCCAGGATCTCCTGATGAAACATGCAGAGGCTCAAATCCTGATGGCTGCACTGGAACTGGGGATATTTACTGAACTCACGCAGGGTGGTTCGGCAGAAGAGATAGCATCCACGCTGGGATCAGATCCGGGAAATACCCGCCATCTTCTGGATGCTCTTGCAGCAAGTGATCTCCTCGTAGTATCGGGAGGAAAGTTTCAAAACACACCACTCGCAGACGAATTCCTGGTCAGTGGGACTCCTACATTCCTGGGTGAATACCTGAAAAACACCTATCCCTGGTATAACGTCTCACCTGAGATAATCTCCCGTCTTGTCAGAGCAGGGCCTTCTGTTTCGCAGATGCCGGTCGCAGTGGAATCTGAAGAACTCTGGGAATCCCAGGCTCGCAGCTCGAAAAATTACCAGCGGGCAGGAATGGTGCAGATCATCGTCCGGATCATCTCCTCTCTCCCCGAATACCCCGCATTTACACGGATGCTGGATCTCGGGTGCGGGCCGGGACTGATGGGGATCGGAGTTGTCCTCGATCACCCGACCCTGCATGCCGTTCTCTATGACCAGCACGCGGTGGCGACCGTTGCAGAAGAATCGGTCAGAGAATACGGAGTTGGTGACCGTGTATCTGTACGCAGGGGGAATTATCTCACCGATCCGATCGGGGAAGAATATGATCTCATCCTGGCATCCATGACCCTGAACTTTGCACCCCGTGATCTGGATTCCATGATTGCAAAACTGTATGGAGCCTTACGCCCGGGAGGAATCCTGGTGACGATATCAGACGGGCTGCGGGATGAAGGGACAAAACCGGAGTCGATGGTCATCTCAATGCTCAAAGTGAACCTTTCCGGCAGGTCATTCGGAATGCCGGAGGTCAGAATAGCGGGGGCAATGCTCAGGGCAGGTTTTGTTCAGGTCAGGGGAAGAGCGATCTATTCACCGGTCGGTGAACTGGACTGTGAGATCGCAAAAAAATAAACGATGACAGGTTCACGACGGAACTTCCGGGCATATACTGTTCATCTACGGATCTGAATCCGGGTCATATACGATAATCTGCGGTTTCAGGGAAGATTTTAGAAAAACCGGTCAGGCACGGATATGGTGATGAAAGGAGAAAGAGTATGAGATATCACCAGTGCCTCACCCCCAATCGGTGTATCACAACTCCTGATCCGGATCAGGAAGGCAAATCCGGAAAAGAGCAGAACTCCCTGTACCGGGAACCGGCATACCTTTTTAATACTCAATCCCTTTGCGGGCATGGACCCCGCGATCATAATAATGCTTGACTTTTTTCATGTCAGTCACAAGATCTGCCAGCATCACCAGTTCACGGGGGGCAGATCGGCCGGTCATGATAACCTCAACGCCCGGGGCACGGGAGACGATCAGATCACTGATCTCTTCTACGGAAATCATCTGGTATGAGACACAGAGCAGAATCTCATCAAGAACCACAAGGTCAAAGTACCCGCAGCGGAGCACGTCCCTGCAGGTCAGATATCCACGACGTGCTGCATTGATATCCTCGGGACCCGGTTGTCCGGTGATGAACCTGCCGGTCCCCCACTGGTCCATGACGAACCGGTCGCACCATGAACAAAGACCCTGTTCAGCTGTTTCCAGCCCTTTAAAAAACTGGGCAAAGTACACCTGGCCGCCGGAGAGCAGGGTTCTCAGCGAGACCCCCAGTGCAGCGGTTGTTTTGCCTTTTCCGCTGCCACTGTAGATATGCACATACCCAAGATGAGATCCGGGATGCCGACATTTTCCCGCGATCCTTCCTGATGTCATCTCTTCGTGAACCAAGGTAGGATTTTTCGCGCCAGGCTGAGAAGGAGTCATAAAAAAAGGATCAGGCCGGGTTTTGCATCAGAGTCCGCTCCTGATCCAGAGCCCAGACAATAAAAGCATCAGGACTTTCAAATGTTTCAATCGGGTAATCCTGCTTCGATCCTTTCTCGGTCTCCAGCCGGTGGACTATCGGTGTTGATTCCGGTTCGTAGGAGTACCGAATTTCAAGGGAATTCTCAGTACCATGGATTCCCGGCTCAGGAACCTGATTATAGGCTACCGCAACTGCCCACTCAGTATCCGTGATGTCAGCATACACCTTTCCGATGAGACGAAGGTTATTTCTCCTGATTACCATCCGGTTTTCAAATTCCTCGGAGATTTTGGTAGTTTTAGATTTCGGTTTTAATCCAAAAAATTTTGGCATAGATCAAAATAAGTTGTTTTGATACATATGCTTTTCCACATGGAGAGAAAATGAATCTCCCGGCAACCATGCAACCCCATACCATCCGGAGCTATCCGGGTTTTGTCATCACACCGCCAGGAAATGTCCGAAAAACCCGGGAATATCAGGAAGACCGGATAAACCACTGCAATCATCATCACCTGGGGAGCCGATGAAGGAACTGGTCAATTTCTCAGCGTATCAGGTGGACCTGGAACGGTTCTCCCATGACTGGGATAAAGTCAGATCCTTCTGTGAAGAAGAGGGACTTGACGGGATCGAACTCCTCATTGGAGACGACTCTCTGCCAGATGCAATCCCTGCAGGCCTGATTGAAAGTGTCCATCTGCCCGGATGGTTCGGATGGGTGAGGACCTGGCGGGAACCTCATACGGTTCCACAACCCTGCGATCCCCTTGAGACTGCCTGGTATTATGGAGCAGAAAACCCTGAAAATCTCCTCTTCACATTCAGAAAAAACCTTGACCGTGCCGAATCACTACAGGCAGCATATGCTGTATTCCATATCTCGCATGTAGAACTGCCGGAGGTATACACCCGGTCCCATCGCTACCGCTCCCGGGACGTGCTTGAAACTGCAGCTTCTTTTCTCAATGCAGTCTGCTCAGGGTATCCTGGCGGCGAGCCGCCGGTCACCCTTGCGTTTGAGAACCTCTGGTGGCCAGGGCTTACCTTCCTCTCTGATGAAGATACCCGGTTTTTTGCCGATCTGCTCAGGTTCAGAAACTGGATCTTCCTTCTTGATACCGGACACCTGATGAACGCAATGGCAGTGCACAATGAACAGGAGGGGATCAGGAACGTCCTGAAGGCCCTTGATCTCCTCTCTGACATAACAATTGAAAAGATCAAGGCGGTTCATCTCCAGTGCAGTACACCGGGAACATATCTGGATCATACACTTCCCCCATCCCCTCCGCCCGGATTTGATGACATGACGTATCTGGACAAGATCTCCTGCCTCATGGATCATATTCCCCACATCGATGAGCACCGCCCGTTTTCAGACCCGGACTGCGGGAAAATCCTGGCCTGCATCAACCCGGACCGGGTGGTGCATGAGTTTATCACCCGGTCCCGCGAGGAACTGCAGAGTAGTATCCGCCAGCAAAGAGGTCTCATGCGTCATTCATGCTGATGAATTCAGGATAGAAGAGCCGGGCCCTCAGATCCGGTGAGCACCCTCCGCAGGTGGGAGATACCCGGTATCCGGACCGCTCCGGTAGTGATAAGTTTGGTCAGAAGGTTTGTTGCAGCCCCTGCAGTATAGTCAGGAATCAGAGGATCAGCATCAGGAAGAACCAGGATGATCTTTTCCGGGGGGATTCGTTCAAGAACCCTGATGTTGGGATAATTACCCCATCCGACCGGCATCGCAGTTACAATCACCCGGTCTACCTGGAGGATCTGCTCATGAACCAGCATCTCATGCTCAAGGGTGATCCGGGAGAACGGCGGCTCTGCAATCACCTCAATACCATACCGCCGTGCAGTCTGGCAGTCGGCGTCATTCTCGGAGAGTACCCCGCACCTGACATGATGACCTTCTGATACCAGGTAGGGGATGAGTGCAGTTCCGGTTCCCCCGCCTGATATAACATACACATCAAGCTTGTTCCCTGCATACTCACCCCCCCATCCTGAGATATACAGATGGGGAGTCCCTGTGACCGGATTTTCACCGATAACCGGTGTAACCTGAAATATTTCCCTGATAAGGGATTCCTGCAGGATCTCCCGCGGCGTGCCTGATGCCCTTATCGAACCGTTATGTACCAGGATCAGGTGGTCACAGTATGACGCAGCCAGGTTGATATCATGGAAGACTCCGATGACTGCTTTTGTCCCCTTCGTGGTCTCTTTGATAAGCCGGATCAGTTCATGCTGGTGATGGAGATCGATATGGGCAAACGGTTCATCCAGGAGAAGGAGGTCGGGATCCTGTGCAAGGACACGGGCAATCAGAACCCGTTGCCGTTCCCCCCCGCTGAGCGAGGTGATGGAACGGGTGGAAAATTCCAGTGTTCCGGTCTTTTGAAGGGCAGACCTGACAACGGCATGATCTACCTCACCCGGCTGCCTGAACCGGGGGATATGGGGATTTCTCCCCATCATGACGATATCATACACCGTGTACGCAAACGGGATCTCACTCTCCTGTGCAACCAGCCCCACCCTTTTTCCAAACTCCCTGTACGATATCGTATCAGGATCAGACCCCCTGAGCAGAATGACGCCTGATTCGGGTTTCAGCGACCGGGCTAAAACCTGCATCAGCGTAGATTTTCCAGAGCCATTTGGACCGATGATCCCGATAAACTGGTGCTCATGAACCAGAAGGCCGATCTGTTTCAGGACCGGATGATCCCGGTACCCGGCATCAATCCCGGCAGCCTCAAGAAGCAGCCCGGTCATATCTCCTCCCGGCTGCGGAGAAGGAAGAGAAAGAAAGGAGCACCGAAAAAGGCAGTCACCACTCCGACCGGCAACTCTCCAAGCCATGTCCGCGAGATGGTATCTGCACACAGGAGCAGAAACGCCCCGCAGCAGAGAGAGCCGGGAATCAGTACCGCATGATCCGGTCCGGTGATAAGACGGGTCAGGTGGGGCGCTACCAGCCCGATAAACCCAATCGAGCCCGTGATCGACACGACGATTCCGACAGTCCCTGCCGCTGCCGTGAGCAGAAGCATCCGCGTCCGGTCAGGATCAATACCCAGTGTCCGGGTTTCGGTCTCCCCGCAGGTGATAATATTCAGATCACGGGAGTAAAGGAAGAGAAGACCGGCGGGGATCAGGATCAGGGACAGGATCAGGATATCATCCCAGGAGACATTCCAGAGCCCTCCCATCAGCCAGAACATGATCTGATGCATGTTGGTTCCGGCAAATACCATAAAAACCGCGACCACTGCCGAGAAGAATGTTGATACCGCGATTCCTGTCAGAAGTAGAACACTGGTGCTCACCCGGCCGCTGCGGCATGCAAGCAGGTACACAAGGAGGACAGAGATGATCGCACCCAGAAATGCAGCAACCTGGGTAAAAAACAGGAGTCCGAGAGCCATCATGAGAGATGCACCAACCGCTCCGCCAGCTGACGTTCCCAGGATATAGGGATCAGCGAGATCGTTTCTGAATAGAGCCTGCATGGCGGCGCCAGCTCCTGCAAGTCCTGCGCCGGCAAGGGCAGCGGCAATGGAGCGGGGAAGCCTGATGTCCAGGAGGATCTGAGAGCCAGTCCCTCCGGTGAGGAGATCTGCCAGGGGAACAGATACCGGCCCGATGGCCACTGATAAAACGACAGCGATGCAGAGGATGAGAAACGAGCCAATGAGCATCCCGATGCATGCTAGGGATCTCACAGGATCATCCCGGGTTCTTTCATATACAATATTTTTTTACGTATGACCAAAAAATTGTATCATAGTATGCAGAATCATTTGCCCTACCGTCGCCATGTGCACCGGATTCGTACACCAGCGAGCAGACTGTTCATCGCCGGCCTTATCCTCATCTGTCTCCTCTCCGGATTCTCATCTGCAGGAGAAATACCGGCTGATGATTCCTGGCCCGTGACAGAAACCGATGATCAGGGGATCGCCATCACCCTGGACCACCCCCCGCAGCGGATCGTATCACTTGCCCCATCCAATACCGAACTTCTCTTTGCCCTCGGTCTTGATGACCGGATCGCCGGAGTCACGGATTACTGCGATTACCCGGATTCAGCTGCCTTGAAAGAGAAGATTGGAGGATTCTCAACGGTGAGCCTGGAAAAGGTCACGGCCCTCAAACCTGACCTCATCGTCGCATCAGAAGGAAATAATCCGGATACCGTGGAAAGACTGCGTACACTGGGATTTTCGGTATTTCTGGTTGACTGTACATCCATGGAAGATATCCTGAGCACCCTGGAGACCCTTGGAACCCTGACAGGACGATCCGAACAGGCATCCCGGCTTATCCAGGAACTCAAAGAAAGATCCGATACGGTCCGGGTCCAGGGAGCTGAACTCTCCCGCCACCCCACCGTTGCCCACGTCGTCTGGAATGATCCTCTCTATGTCAGTGGTAGCGGGACATTTCAGGATGAATTAATCAGGATATCGGGTGGAGTGAATGCATTTGCAGACAAAGACAGCCATCAGATCGTGGGAATTGAGGAGTTTTTGAGCATTAACCCGGATCTCCTTCTGATCAACTCAGGATCAGGTATGGGTGGTGATGATTCAGACATTGCCAGCTGGTTCAGGCAGGAACCGCGCCTCTCGGGCCTGAAGGCCGTAAAAGGGAACCATATCATCCTCGTGAATTCCGACATGGCAGACCGGGCCGGACCACGTCTCTGGGACCTGCTCGATGAGATTGCCCCCCAAATCCGGGCCCTGGATGATGAGTAAAACAGGAGAGCCTTCTGAACATCCCGGTGAGATGGAGAACAGTCGCAGATCATGATGTACTACACCTGAATCCAGAGGGAGTCTTACACTATTTGGAAAAATTGATGAGTAATACGAATGATGTGCCAATCAGGAATGAGGTATAGTTGCCAAACATCTGAAAATCTTCAACAGATACTTTGATTTCTTTTTAGTTCAATTTTTAGAGATTTTTGGTTTTCTTTTTCTCTCTACATGCCAATGCAATACACAAGTTGGGACTATAGTATCGGCATCGCAATTGTTATCCCTATGATAAACACAAATCAAAAGTTATAATAGTATTTTTTTTAGTACAACTATTCAGGATGCAATTTTCTGATCTTCGTATTTTACTACAAAAATGTACTAATTTACTTACATCAGTCTACTCGCATCGACTCTGGAAGATACGGATGAGTTTGAAATGATGATTAAAACACGATACCTGCTGCTGCTTGTGACGTGTTGCCTGGTCCTGCCCATGGGAGTGGTGGCAGATGATGATCTGGCATATGATCTCGGAACAAGGGCAGCGACAGTTGCGATGGACCTGCTCACATTTGAGAGCGGAAATGAGAATATCCTGGGACTGACCAACGCCGGTCATGCAATGACCAAAGGACAGACCACGGAGCGTGCCATATCAGGGATTACCGATGTTTCCGGTCTTCGCACCGGTGACGGGAATCTCTTCCAGGTAAACCGGCCGAACTACAAGCCACTCTGGTTTTATTTCTACAACAAAGAGA
>CAZXRT010000090.1:4965-7646 GCA_964642535.1 uncultured Methanospirillum sp. | reverse complement strand
CCTTCCAGTATTTTTTCAATACCCATAATCGACTCCGATACAAGCGGTAATGGAAAATCGACAGGCAGGTTTAATAAACCCATTGAATTGTATTCGGGCTCAAATGGAGCCTATTTTTTGAAAAAAGAGAGACCTGGAGATTATCGGATCTTCTGAATATTAAGGAGTCCGGATTGCATTTATTTATATATTAGAATCTTTTGATCTATCCTTCTGATTTGTGGCGCTTCTTTGAAAAAGCATCAATTATGCGTTATAATCCGCGAAGAGGCGCGAATAACCGGTAACCGGTCTTTTCCGTTTTCAGAATTATAATATAAATCAACCGGTATCTGCCAACCGTCTGCAGTAATTGCGCCAAATGCGGCATCTATAACAGAGACCATCATCAACCCTATTGCCCGAGAATTATCAATAAATTTCGTGATATCCATGTTTTCTTGCACCGGCACGGTTGAATGTCTTCTCCGGGAATACATTCCGGATCTTTTCCCTCCTGTTCTTTCCTGATTTTCTTATCGCATGGCAATCCCCCATCCTGGAGTTATTATGTTTAATCCCATTATTCTCTCACTTATTCTCTTTCTGACAGCAGGCCTTGTTCCCCTGTGTTTCAGGGGGAACAGGGCCTGGCTGGCTGGTGCAGCGCTGAGTGTCGCTGCCGGAGTATCTGCCATCACCTCTGCCCTCCTCTGTCTGCTGTGGGATCAGGGAGGATGGTACTATTCCGCATCCCTCACCTCGCTCTTTCCGGTAGATATCGGGATGACTCGCCTCTCTTCGGTATTTATTCTCCTTCTGGGTATCCTGGGTATTGCGGTATGTATGTATACTCCCGGGTATGCCGACCGGTTACATGGGCACAGACGCCGTGACCTGCTCTGCAGTCTCATCCCCCTCTTTGTCGGATCCATGCTTCTTGTTCTTGTGGCACAGACAACCTTCCTCTTCCTTGTCGCATGGGAACTGATGGCCGTCATCTCATTTTTCCTGGTTCTCATCGAGTACGAGGAAAAAAAGACCCGCTATGCATCCTTTTTCTACTTTGCGATGACCCAGTTATCAACGGTGTGTATCTTTCTTGGGATTATCAGCCTCTTCTGTATCACCGGGTCGATGCAGTTCCCTGACGCGATATCAGGAGAGACCATCCCGGGCCTGCTTGCCTTTCTGCTCCTCTTTTTCGGGGCTTCCATCAAGGCCGGAGTCATTCCCTTCCATAAATGGCTCCCGCACGCCCATCCGGCAGCAGCATCCCCCGTCTCTGCCCTCATGTCCGGAATGATGCTCAATTGCGCCTTATATGTCATCATTATGGCTGTCAGCAGGTTCTTTGTCCCGACATTCTTTATGGGAGTCATCATCCTGGCGTTCGGATGCCTTACTGCCGTTCTCGGTGTGATGTATGCCCTGAAGGAAGATGATATCAAGAGCCTGCTCGCCTACTCATCCATCGACAACACCGGTGTGATTCTTATCGGAACCGGCCTTTTTGTCATTCTCCAGGCAACCGGTCAGCCGGTCTTTGCGACCATGGCCCTCCTTGGTGCGGTCTTTCATGCAGTGAGTCATGGATTATTCAAAGGTCTCCTCTTTTTAACCGCCGGCTCGGTGAATCTTGCAACCGGGACGCGGAACATCGATGAACTCGGAGGACTACTCGTCAGGATGCCATGGACGGGCGGACTCTTTTTCATCGGAACCCTCTCGATATGTGCCATTCCTCCATTCAACGGGTTTGCCGGAGAACTCCTTATCTACCAGGCATGTATCTCCGGGATTCCCGGTTCTGAACCGATGGTTCAGGTACTCTTACTTGTTGCTCTCTCGCTGTTCGGGTTGTGCGGAGCCCTTACCGCGGTCTGCTTTGTCAAAGCATTCGGACTGACCTTTCTTGCCCTTCCCCGGACAGATATGGCAAAAAAAGCGAGGGAACTCCCTCTCGTCATGCAGGCAGGCCCGATCATCCTCGCCGGTACATGTCTTCTGACCGGGGTCTTCTCCTCACAGATCCTGGCAGTACTCGGGTATCCCGGCTACCTTTCGGATCTCTTCCACCTCTCAGTGCTGCTGCTCGTTACCATGCTGCTCATCTATGGTGCTGTGTATGCCGGGGCTTCACGCAAAACCCGGGTCTCGGCAACCTGGAGTTGTGGGATGAACAGGCCTACCCGCAGGATGGAGTATACCGGTTCAGGTTTTACTGAACCGGTGGTGAGAATTTTTTCCCCTGTGTACCGCACGCGGATCTTCTCTTCAAAGCGATATTATGATGGAGACTCCTGCTTTGTCAGGGATGGGCAGGCAGGCATCTCCCTGATGAAATTCTTTGAGGAGTACCTGTACCTTCCCGCTGCCAGAATGATTGACCGGTATGCAGGCAGGGTGGCAGCTCTTCAGAACGGACAGATTGACACCTATGTCCTGTACGTTTTTGGCACGGTGGTTATTCTGATCGTGATGATATGGGGGGCATTCTGATGACAGAAGTCGTTCTGTACAGCCTGCTGAACATCATGGTCATCCTGGGAATTTCACCCCTGTTCATGACCCTGGTAAAGAAAGTGAAAGCACGCACGCAACGAAGGGCGGGTCCTCCGCTCCTCCAGGGATATTACAATCTGGCAAAACTCTTCAGAAAGGAGGTGATCTACTCTGACCTGTCAGGGATCATCTCGAAA
>CAZXRT010000090.1:0-4865 GCA_964642535.1 uncultured Methanospirillum sp. | reverse complement strand
GTAAAACAGACATTACTGATGGCACTCCTTCTCAACCTTCTCCTCCCCTTCGGAGTAGCGCAGGAACTGTCCGTCACCGCCCTGGCTGCCGGGCTGGTGCTCTTCATCATCAAGGGTTCAGGTCTGTGTGTTCTCATCGGGCTTGTGGAGTCCTCTTTTGCCAAACTGCGGTTCTTTAGAATTCCCAATCTCTTCATGATGGCGTTCTTCTTCTCGGTTCTCACCATCCTCACGGAGGTGATGATATGATCTCTGCAGATGCGACTGTCCCGTTGCTCAGGATATGCCTGATCCTTGTTCTCATCACCGCGGCATTCCTCCTTTCCACGAGAAACCTCTCATCACTGGTCAGAACATACGCCATGCAGTCGCTGCTCCTGGTGATCATAGCCGTTCTGATGGGAGTGTCCGAGCAGAAGGCAATTCTTTTCCTGATTGCAGGAATCACCCTCCTCTCCAAGGTGATCATCATACCCGGATTCATCGGAGTGGTGCAGCGGAAGGTCAGAATCCACCAGGATCTGCAGTTTGGGTATCTCCAGCCTGCAGGAGCTTTGATGCTCAGCATCCTGCTGATATTACTCGTGTACATCTGTTTCCAGCGGGTTCTTCAGAACCTGATCGCAGATAACAGCCTGATATTCCTGGGGGCCGTCATCGGGGTTTCCCTGATGCTGATGGGCCTGATCGCTATCTTTTGCAGGCAGCTGGCCATCACCCGGGTGATCGGTTACCTGTCAATGGAGAACGGGGTACTTCTCTTTGGATTGTTCGTCACCGAACTTCCGTTTATCACCGAGTTTACCATCATTGCTGACCTTATTATCCTTGTTCTCCTGACCACGATCCTCACTGTCGGAATAGATTCAGGGATTGATTCATACATGAGCAGATTACGGGAATTTCATCTCTGGACCGGGGAGGAGCGAAGATGATCGCACATCTGTACCTCCTTGCCGGTATCATCATCCTGATTCTTCAGGTTCTGGGACGCAGTCATCGCACGATGAGTCTCCTTGGTGCGGTCCATTCCATGGCGGTTCTGATCATCACCCTCCTTCTGGCGGCAAGCCCGCAGGAGTGGACCCCTGACCCCCTGTTCATGATCGATCATCTGAACCTGGTCGTAATGATCATCACCGGACTGGTATTCACCTGTGCAAGTGTGTATGCGGTCGGATATATTGACGGCCTTGTCAGAGACGGGGAACTTGACCGGCGGAGTCTGAAGATCTTTTATACCGGCTTCTCCCTGCTCCTGCTTGCAACCACCCTGGCCCTGTACTCTCCGTCAGTTGCCCAGTTCTGGATCTTTGCTGAGCTCACCACCGTCTTTTCCGCACTCCTCGTTGCGATCCTTGCAGTAAAGGAGAATATCGACGCATCACTCAAGTACATCTTCGTCTGTTCAACCTCGATGCTCTTTTCGTTCATCGGAATCATCTTCCTGTTTGAGTTAATCCGTCAGGCTACCGGAGAAGGAAGCCTTGACTGGCAGGTGATCAGGGATACTGCCACCACCTGTGACGGAGGGATGCTTGGAATCGCATCGATATTTTTCTTTATTGGATTTGCGGCAAAATCAGGGATTGTCCCCCTCCATACCTGGCTTCCCGAGGCTCATGCCAAGGCACCATCAGCCGTCAGTGCTGTTCTTTCGGGGGCAATTCTCAACATCGGGCTGTATGGTATCCTGAGAATTGCCGGAATTCTCCATCAGAGCGAGATTGCAGGTCAGATGACCTTTCTCTTCATCATCTTCGGGATGGTTACCATGTCAGTTGCTGCCTTTTCCATGCTGAGACAGACCGGGATCAAACAACTGATTGCGTTCTCATCAGTGGAAAACATGGGATTCATGCTGCTTGCCATCGGAATCGGGACCCCGGTTGCCCTTTTCTGGATGGTCTATCATATGATCGGGCATTCACTCGTGAAAACCGGATTATTCTTCTCGGCAGGTATCCTTCACCGGCAGTACCGGTCTCATACCCCGGGGAAGGATGATATCATTGCGGATCTTTTCACGATGCAGCCGTTTGCTGCCTTTACCTTCATTGCAGGCTCTGTTGCCATTATGGGAACACCCCTGTTTCCCCTGTTTCTCTCAAAGTTCGGAATACTCCTGGAAGCAGGAAAAATTACCTTATATCTCCCCCTGATCGTTCTTCTCCTCTTTGCAGTTGCAGCTACTGCCCTCATCAGATTCCTGCTTTCTGCCATGGAACATGAATTTTCTGATGGGCAGAGACCTGCCCTGTACGAACCTTCGATCTGGATGAAAGCCCCGATCATCGTTCTCCTCCTCCTCTCCCTGTCCGCCGGAGTTCTGATGATCCCAGCTGAAGAACAGTTCCTGATGGCTGCTATCAGTGATATCGGGTTCACGGGGGCAGGGATATGAATTCCATCACTTCGCCCGGTTCGGCCCTTGTACGGGAAGAGATGATACCGTTCAGGGAGGATCGGACGGCACGCTATTATCACGTCAGGGAAGAAGACTTTTCCGGGATCATCACGACCTTCAGGGATGCAGGATGCGTTCTGATTGGTATCCTGGCAACAGAAGATCTGATCCGGGAAGGAGACACCTGTCTGCTCTATGTTTTTGAAGATCCAAATGAACCTCAGTTCACTGTTCTAATCAGGAACGCAGACAATCCCGTATCTGTTGGCCGGATCTTCCCTTCTGCCATCCTCTTTGAACGGGAGATTTCAGACGGGTTTGGGATTTCTTTCCGGAATTCTTTTGATCAGAGAAGGCTGTTTCTCCATGAAGCCTATCCTGAAGACTTTCACCCGCTCAGGCATTCATTCACCGGTCACTCCATCATCCCCTCCCAGGATCCCGATCCCTATCCTTTCCGGGAGATTGAAGGGAGCAGTGTCTATCAGATCCCTGTCGGGCCCGTCCATGCCGGGATAATCGAACCCGGCCATTTCAGGTTCAGTGTTATCGGTGAGACGATTGTAAACCTTGAGATACGGCTCGGATACCTGCACCGGGGGATAGAGAAACTTGCAGAGAAGAAAGAACCTGCAGATGCCATCAGGGTTGCAGAATCCATATCTGGCGATGAATCGGTAGCAAATGCGTGTGGGTTTTGTCTGGCTGTCGAACAGATTGGAAAGGCAGCTCTTCCCGCACGGGCAGAATACATCAGGGGGATTCTCCTGGAACTGGAACGGGCATATTCTCTCATATCAGACCTTGCCGGAATGCTGACCGATGTTGCCCACGCCGTCACCTCATCACAACTGATCATGCTGCGGGAACTGCTCCAGCGGGAGGCGGATGCACTGACCGGTTCACGGTTCATGAAAGGATGGATCAGGATCGGGGGAGTCAGGGACGATATATCACAGGCTGCGCTGGCCTCCCTGTTCAAAACGGCAGGCCATATCGAGCGGGAACTCGAGATAATTGCAGAGAAGGCACTGTCAGTTCCAACCGTTCTGGACCGGTTTTCAACAACCGGAGTGATTTCGCCTGATCTGATCATCCCGCTCGCTCTATCAGGCCCGGTTGCACGGGCCTGTGGGTCTGGTGCCGACACCCGGATTGATCACCCATACGGCATCTACCTGGAAAAACCGCCAACCCTGGTGTATGAACCGGGAGGAGATGTTCTTGCCCGTTTCACTCTGAAATACCAGGAAGTGGTGGCATCAGTGCGGTATATCCAGGAACTCATCCTCTTCCTGCCGGAAGGCGGAGTCAGGAGTGATGTTCCCATTAGTGAAGGTTTTGCCCTTGTTGCAACCGAATCTGCACGGGGAATGAACCTGCACTTTGTCCAGATCAGAAACGGCACAGTTCACCGGTATAAGGCACGAACAGCATCATTTTGTAACTGGTATGCCATTGAACATGCTGTCATCGGAGACATCGTTGCTGACTTCCCGGTGATCAACAAAAGCCTGAATCTCTCGTATTCAGGAACAGACTTGTGAGAAACCATGTATTCACGTATCTCAACCCTCTTAAGACGACCCGTAGCATCACCGGTTCTTCCTGGTGATTCCATCATGAATACGACCGGAGGCGAACTTCAGCGCGAGATTACCCGTCTCTTTGGCAGGAGCCTTGCCATCAGGGAGGTTGACTGTGGAAGTGACAACGCTGCCGAGATCGAGATCGGAAACCTCTCCTCCCCTCACTATGATGTAGAACGCTTTGGAATCACCTTTGTTGCATCTCCACGGCATGCCGATGCCCTGATGGTTACCGGAGCTGTCACTCATGCGATGGCGGATGCACTCCGAAAAACCTATGATGCAACCCCGGATCCAAAGATCGTCATTGCAGTCGGGGATGACGCCTGTGATGGCGGAATATTCAGGGATACGTATGCCGTCCTTGGGGGAGTGGATAGAGTCCTTCCTGTGGATCTGAAGATCCCGGGAGATCCTCCCCGGCCCATGGAGATCCTCCTTTCGCTTCTGAATCTGCTCAAAGAGACGGGAAGCAATCAAACCCGCACCCATACGAGAGAACCATGATCCGATTAATCATCGCAGGGCCGAGATCCTGTACAAAAAACAAGGCTGTAATTGCAGAAATAGCCCATTATATTACTGAACTGGGAGGAGTTGATGAGATCATCACCGGGGGATCAACCGGTGTTGATATGATGGCAAAACAGTATGCACGTGAACATTCCATCACATACCGCGAGTTCATCCCGAACTGGCAGAATGATCTGAATGCTGCAAGTTTAGTCAGGGACAGCAGGATGGCTGAATATGGCACCCATCTTCTGGTCATCTCAAATAATGAAACAAAAGAGTCTGTTAACCTGGTAAAGGAAGCAGAAAAGAACCGGCTGACGGTGAAGATCATCAACTCGTTTACCCGTCAGGAT